>JAUXNL010000072.1 GCA_030684415.1 Moraxellaceae bacterium
CCCGGTTTGGGCCACGCTGAGAAACTTGCTGACATCGCCCCCTCCAGTGCCCGTTGGACTACCCAACGAGACGGCGGTCCCGTTTGAGAACAGTGTCAGCAGGGAGTCTGTCGAATAGCGCACCGTGAACGTAGCGTCTGCCCCGTTTTCTTTAACGGTCGAGTTGAATGTGGCTCCGTATTTGCCAATCGAGCTTACTGAGGACGTTACAACTTCGGCATCCGCGCTGTTCAGCGCGCCCTGATCGACCCAGCTGCCCAGACGGGTTTGCAAGGTCGCGCTCAGCGGCCCCGCCGGCGGCATGGTGTCGAGATCGACGGCACGCACTTTGGCGCGGGTTTCATTTGTTCCCGATGTGGCGTTCGTGTGGTTGTTGTAGTCAACGCCGACCGGGGCACTGCTACGACTGGCCCCGGAAAGGGTACTGCTATGGCAGGAAGTACAGTGGGCACTGAAGACCGTAGCGCCAACACCTTCGGTGCCAGCATAGGTCACCACGGCATGCGCCGGCAGGCTGGACGCGGCCAGCAGCGTTGCAAACACCAGGTGCAAAGTGCGGAATGACATCAGGTTCCCTCCAATCACGCAGAATGACCGCCCGCCCCTCAAGGCTTAAGCCTGGGGCGGCGGCCGGCGACAGGGCGCATCCGGCCCCCGCCGTTCAATAGTCGAATGGGTGAATGATATGTACGCTTTGCGTAAATAGACAGTGTGCTGTGGAACCATATGGACGAATGTCCGGCAACATGGCTGACCGGCCTGCCGGGCGACGGGCGGCTGTGCTATAACCCGCGGCAATACCCATTTTCCTACCTGAATCAACGCCCTCTTCTGGGCATGGAGACCCGACATGGATCGTGACGACCCCCTGGAACAACGCCGCCACCTGCTACGCCTGCTGCTGGCCTCGGGCGGCGCCATTGCTGGTTCTGCGCTATTGGCGCCACTGGTACACGCCTTTGGCAACGTGCCGAAGAAGCTGCCGCCCAATCAATCCATCTACGACATGCGCGGCCGTGTGACCGTCGACGGCAAACCCGCCAGCCGCAGCACGCCCATCACTGCCAATTCGAAAGTGCAAACCGCCAGCAACAGCTATGTGGTCTTTGCCGTCGGCCAGGACGCCCATCTGCTGCGCGAAAACAGCACGCTGGAGCTCTCGGGCGCCGACGCGCTGGCCGATGCCATGCGTCTGTTCACGGGCCGCGTGCTCTCGGTATTCGGTCAACGCGCGGCCGGCAAACGCATGGCCCTGCAGACCACCACCGCCACCATCGGCATTCGTGGCACCGGTGTGTACATGGAGTCGGAGCCCGACTCCAGCTATGTGTGCACCTGCTACGGTGCCGTGGCGCTGGCCTCCAGCACCAACCCTGAGGCACGCGAAGACATCGTCTCGCGTCATCACGACGCCCCGCGCTACATCCTCGCCAACCCCGAAGGCGGCAAGCTCATCATTCCCGCCCCGATGAAAAACCACACTGACGAAGAGCTCATGCTCATCGAGGAAATCGTCGGCCGCCAGGCACCGATTGCCTCGGCACAGGGTTATTCCGCGCCACGCCGCGGCTACTGAGGCCGGTTCATGTCCATGCCCGTCAAGGCGTCGTTGCGGGGCCAGCCCCGCCTGTGGCTGGGACTCGCCATCCTGCTGGTGTTCCTGCTGAATGCCATTGGTGTGCTACCGCTGTCCGCCATCAGCGGGCTGGAGCGCCAGGCCTACGACCTGCGTGTGCGAGCCACCACGCCGCACACCCTGGACGAGCGCATCGTCATTGCTGATATCGACGAGAAAAGTCTGGCGGAACTGGGGCGCTGGCCTTGGGGGCGCGGCCTGATTGCCGATCTTGTCGATACGCTGCACAACCACTATCAGGTGCGCGTCACCGGCTTTGACGTGATTTTTGCCGAGCCCGACAACAGCTCGGGCCTGACCCTGCTGAATGAACTGGCCGCTGGACCACTGAAAACAGACGGCACTTTCCAACAGATTTACCAGCAGAAAGCGGCTGAACTGGATGGCGATGCACGGCTGGCCGCCAGCCTGAAAGACAAACCGGTAGTGCTGGGCATGGTCTTCACCTCCAGCCGCGGCCCGGCACGCAATACTCCGCCGACACCGTTTGCCCAACTCACTGACGAAGGCGTGGCGTCGTTGCCGGGCCTGATCCGCCAGCGCAACCATGTCGCCAATCTCGATGTCCTGAGCGAAAACGCGCGCATCACCGGCTTTTTCGACAATCCCTCGATTGATGCCGATGGCATTTTCCGCCGCGTGCCGCTGTTCCAGCTTTATGGCAACCGCCTGTATCCCTCGCTGGCGCTGGCCACCGCGCATATCGCGCTGGGCTCGCCTCCCGCCGGACTCGCCACCGGCAAGGCTGGCAACTACGAAGAAATCGAAGGTGTGCGCTTGGGCGACGATGTGTTCGTGCCCACCGACCGCCACGCCAATGTACTGGTGCCGTGGCGCGGCCGCGCCGGCAGCTTTCCCTATCTGTCGATTGCCGACATCCTCGCGAAAAAAGTTCCCGTCGAGCAACTGCAAGACCGCATCGTGCTCGTGGGCACATCGGCGCCCGGCCTGCTCGACTTGCGGGCCACCCCGCTGGCCCGTGCTTACCCCGGCGTGGAAGTTCACGCCAACATCGTCTCCGGCATTCTCGATGACACGGTGCGCCTGGCGCCGGCTTGGGGCATCGGGCTGGAAATCTTGCTGCTGGTGGCGGTGGCGCTGGTCACCTTGCTGGTGACCACCCGCCTGACACCGCTGTGGCAGGTGTCGATCACGCTGGCGCTGTCCATCCTGCTGGTGCTGATGAATTTTGCGGCATGGAAGCAAGGGCTAGTGCTGCCCATGGCCTCGCCGCTGCTGCTGCTGCTGTTGCTGTTCATGCTCATCATGGCCTGGGGCTTTTTTGTGGAAGCGCAGGGCAAACGCTCCATCACCAGATTGTTCGGCCAGTACGTGCCGCCTGATCTCGTGGATGAAATGGCCGCCAATCCCGAAAGCATCAGCCTCGAAGGCCGCTCAAAAGAACTTACCGTGCTGTTCTCCGATGTGCGCGACTTCACGTCGATTTCCGAAGGGCTTTCCGCCACTGAACTCTCGGCATTGATGAATGCCTACCTCACCTCGATGACGCACCTGATCCACAAGCATCGCGGCACCATCGACAAATACATGGGCGACGCCATCATGGCGTTCTGGGGCGCGCCGGTGGACGATCCCGCCCATGCGCGCAACGCGTTGCTCTCCGCCATGGACATGGTGACGGCGCTCGACGAACTGCATCGTGACTTTGCCGCGCGCGGCTGGCCGGCGGTGAAAATCGGCATCGGCCTCAACACCGGCAACATGAATGTCGGCAACATGGGCTCGGAATTCCGCATGGCGTATACCGTCATGGGCGATGCCGTGAACCTGGGTTCGCGCCTTGAGGGATTATCGAAGCAATACGGCGTGACACTGGTGGTGAGCGAGTCGACACGCGCTGCCGTGCCAGAATTTTCCTACCGCTCGCTCGACTGCGTGCGCGTGAAAGGCAAGCTGGAGCCCGTGCGCATTTATGAGCCGGTTGGCGACACCAGCACACTGGATGCCGGCACGCTCGCGCGCCTTTCGCGCTGGGAAACGGCACTGGGCCACTACTGCCATCAGGAATGGGATGCCGCCGAGAGCGATATGCGCGCGCTCATCAACGAAGATGACCGCCCGGTGTACCGGTTGTTTCTGGAGCGCATCGCGCATTTCCGCCATGAGCCACCGCCTGCCGACTGGGATGGCGTTTTCACCTACACCACCAAATAAGCTTTGTGGGAGCGGCTTCAGCCGCGAATCAGGACCCCGATAAAGCCCCTGCTGGTTGAATGAGCCACCCAAAAGCTTCGCGGCTGAAGCCGCTCCTACAGGGCGTCTGCGGGGGGCTGCGGGGCGGGGGGCTCAAGATTCCTCGGGCAATACCGCAACTCCTGACACCGAAATTTCCAGCGAACATCACCCGAGGTTTTGTGGGAGCGGCTTCAGCCGCGAATCAGGATTCCGATAAAGCCCTGCTGGTTGAATGAGCCACCCAAAAGCTTCGCGGCTGAAGCCGCTCTTACAGGGGCTCCTACGGGGAATCTGTGAGGGCTCAGACGAAGCACTGACCCTGGCCACGATACGTGGGCACGCGGGCTTCGATGCGCTGACCGCGCACGAGCAGCAGCTCGTTGAAGCGCTCGCACAACTCACCGGCTTTGGCATGACGGAAAATCACCGGATCCCCCGTGCGCAGGCGCACCGAATCGGGAAGGATCAGCGGGGTCTGCACCTCGCCGGCGCCTTCGTTGGTGTCGAGACGCAAGCCGAAAGGAAAATACGGCTGCGGCAGTTTTTGCAGGCCTGGCGCACCAGAGCCGATATAGCCACCGCCAAGGCACGTCACCCGATTGGGCGAGGCAATTCGGCACACTTCGAGCGCAAAAAACGCCGCCGGCTGCAAATGCAAATCCTTGTAGAAATCGAACAGCACCGGGCAAAAGAATCCTGAGCCCGCCGCCAGCTCGGTCACGCTTTCATCGGTGCCCGTGGAGGCAAGACTGCCGGTACCGCCGCCATTCACAAAGCGCAGGCTGGCGCCTTCTGCGCGCAGGGCCGCCACCAGCGCGGCACGCCGCGCAAACACTTCGGGCGCGGAGCGACGCTTGAGAAAACTCATCATGCCGTTCATGAAACCCTGACCGGGCACGGCATCGCCCACGCCTGCCAGTTGAGCCTCGTAGCCCATCACGCCATCGAGGGTGAGTTGCGGGTACTGGCGGATCAACTTCCAGAGCGCCACCACGGCCTCTGCACTGCGCACAGGCGAACGCCACACCCCAAAATGCACGCCGGGAAAATCGGACGCCATGTCGATATCAATCGCCACCGGCAGCGGCCGCGAATAATGCAGCGCAATCTGCGCCAGTTGTTCGATCTGCGCGGGGCCATCCACCATCAGTGTCAGCCGACGCCCGCGCTGCACATGCGCACACACCGCGCGCACGGCCTCGGGCTGCACCGTGGGATAGGCCACCACCAGATCATCGAGACCTTGGTCGGCGAGAAATACGGCTTCTTCGGCGCTAAAACACAACACGCCCTGGAATTGCGGACTGAGGGACAGAATATGGCGGAGGACCGCGACCGAGCGCACCGACTTCGAGGCGATGCGCACCGGCAGCTTGCCAGCGGCGGCCAGCAGCAGCCGGGCATTGGCTTCCAGCGCCTCCAGATCTACAAACGCCGCTGGCAGACGATGGCCGCCCAGCAGGCTTTTGTAGCGTTCGTAGGAGGGAGCAGCCATCAGGTAAGTCGCAGCATCCGGG
>JAUXNL010000074.1 GCA_030684415.1 Moraxellaceae bacterium
AATTGATTGATCAAGGGGTTGTTTTGAAAAGAAAATGTTTACTCGCTGCAATGGTGCTCGTGCTGACGGGGTGTGACTTGTCGGATGAAGAAGAGGCGCCGAGTGTTTATCGCATCAGCTCTATCGATGTCAGCGATGGGGCGGGTCTACAGACCGGCCGTATCCGTTATGACTATTCCGGCTCCGGCTTTTTGCAGCGCATCGTGAATTTCACTGCCGCAGGTGCCGACAGTGCCTGGGGCAGTGCGGATGATGTGATAGGGTACTGGTCGCAATGCAGCTTTACGGGCACTTCAAGCGTCTCTTTCCGTGATCTGTCTGTGGAGTACGGCTTACCGCCACTGGCCGCTGCCGCTCTGGGTGAGTGGACAACGAATGCGCCAAAATCTCCGCAATGCGCAGATGGTCTGGTGGGTTTTTCATCCGGCACGGAGCGCGTGCATGTGGCGGATGGTGGCGATGCTTGGCTGACCGCCAATGATGTGCAAGACAGCTACGCCTATAACCTGATGCTGAATACAACCAATCAATCCATCTGGACGTGGGAGTCGGTAGCGACGCCCTCCACAACGCGCCAACGTACATTTACCTACAACACCAATCCGTCGGGTGGACTGACCTCCATCAATGTGATTGAAACCACCGGCACAACCACGCCGACAGTTGATTTCACTGGGCGCTATCTCTACACGTTTGATGGCTCGGGACGGCTTTCGGTGCGCCGTTTGATTGACGCAGGCCCTGATGGTGTTCGCGGGAATGCGGATGACGTGGAAGTATCGCGTATTGAGCTGACAAGAAGTGGATCGTCAACCACCGTGATCGGGAAAGATGCGCTGGGCGCCAAGGTCAGTGAATATGTCTATGTCATCACCGATGGCAAGCTGGATACAGAGACGTATCGCTACCCGGGGGGCGATGGGGATTTTGATACGTCCGATGACGAGTTCGTGGTGCACAAGTTCAATTACCAGAAGCTGTAATGTTTCTGGTGTAAGCAGGTAGCAAAAAGAGTCATTCAATTCTGGATAATGGAGAGGAGCGTCACATGGGAACTTTTTTCTTGATCGTTGTTGTGTTTGCAGTGGTGTTGGTTGCTATGACCGTACGCCAGGTGCCGCAGGGCTATAACTGGACGCTGGAGCGCTTTGGTCGCTATACGCGCACCATGACGCCGGGGCTTGATTTCATTGTGCCGTTCATTGATCGCATCGGTTCGAAGATCAATGTGATGGAGCAGGTGCTGGACATTCCGCCACAGCAAGTCATTTCGCGTGATAACGCGATGGTCACCATTGATGCCGTCTGCTTCTACCAGATATTCGATGCCGCAAAAGCCTCGTATGAAGTCAGCAATCTGGACTACGCCGCGCGCAACCTCACCATGACGAATATCCGTACCGTGATCGGCTCGCTCGATCTCGACCAGATGCTGTCGCAGCGCGACCAGATCAATTCCCAGTTGCTGTCGGTGGTGGATCAGGCGACCAACCCTTGGGGTGTGAAAATCACCCGTATCGAGATCAAGGATATTGCGCCGCCAGCGGATCTGGTGAATGCCATGGCCAGCCAGATGAAGGCCGAACGTACCAAGCGCGCACAGATTCTGGAGGCCGAAGGCACGCGTCAGGCCGCCATTCTGGCCGCAGAAGGTAGCAAGCAGGCGCAGATTCTGGAGGCCGAAGGTGAGCGTGAGGCCGCCTTCCTTGAGGCGGAGGCACGTGAGCGTGCGGCCGAAGCTGAAGCCAAGGCCACCATGATGGTGTCGCAGGCGATTGCCAAGGGCGACATCCAGGCCGTGAATTACTTCATCGCACAAAAATATGTGCAAGCACTCGGCCTGATTGCCAGCAGCCCCAATAGCAAGCTCATCATGATGCCGCTGGAATCGTCGCAGATTATCGGCTCCGTGGCGGGTATCGGCGATCTGGTCAAAAACCTGCAGCAGAAGAGCTGATGACCATGGAGTCCTTCATCATGACGCCCGCACTCTGGTGGTTGGCTGCCGGGTTTGTGATCCTGATTCTGGAAATGCTGTCGGGCACCCTGTTTTTCCTGTGGCTCAGTGGCGCCATGTTTCTCACTGGCGTGGTGAGCTGGATGCTCGGGCTGTCCTGGGAATCGCAGGTGTTCGTGTTTGCGGTGGCCAGCGTAGCGGCTGTGCTGGGCTGGCGCCGTTACCGGCCGTTGAAAGAAATGGAGCAGCGCGGCGGGGCGGTCGGGATCAACAATCGGTTGGCGAGTTTTGTCGGGCGCGAAGTGTTGCTCGAAGAGCCGCTGATTGCTGGTCGTGGCAGGGTCCGGCTTGATGACAGTTACTGGACGGCCGAAGCCGAAGAAGACATGGTGCCCGGCACACGCGTCCGGGTGACGGCAGTCGACGGCATGACGCTGAAGGTAGAGAAGGCCGGGTAAGCGGCCTGCAGTAAGGTTGTGACAGGGCGGCCGGATATGACATCCTGCCGCCCTGTTTGTTTTTGCATGAACGCCCAGAGTGGAGAAGGCCGTGGCCCAGCAGCGTATCGAGATCGTTCAGGAGTTTCCTTTCCCGGTGAGCCGGCTTTTTGCCCATCTGGCCGAGCACGAGAATCTGGAAGTGTTGTTTGCGCCGACCAAGATCAAGCGCATCAGTGACGGGCATGATGCCCGTAATGGTGTCGGGTCTGCGCGCGAGATGGGTATCGGGCCGGGCCCTAAGTTTGTCGAGACCGTCACGGCTTACAAAGAAAACGAGCTGATCGAATACCGTATTACCCGTGGCAGTCCGCTGAAGAACCATCATGGCGTGATGCGTTTTTACGCCCTTGGCGAGGGCTCCAGGCTGCACTACACGATTGTGTTCGAGGGCAAGCTGCCGCTGGTGGGCACGTTGATCCGGCTTGCGCTGGATAGCGGTATTCGCCGTGGCCTCAAGGGTTTGCGTCTTTGAAGGAGGGCGCCACGGATTGCCGCCAAAAGAAAAAGGCCGGTCAATGACCGGCCTTTTCTTGAAATTGGTGCCAGGAGAGGACTTGTTAAAATCTTCTAATTCATTGATTTTGAAGTGAATAAAAGTAATTGATTTCTATGTTACCCAATGCAGTTACCCAGTACTTTTTCGCTACCAAGCCCTAGTGTTTTTTGTGGGCCCTAACCACAACATGTAGTGGTTCTCTCGTTCGTCGGAAAACGCCATTTTGAGCGTCCTTGGGTAACTCTCTTTTTGATGAAGAATTGGTCGTCGAATTTTGACGAGGCTCTCAGGGTGTCATCCATAGGGGAAAGTTGCGCCAAAGGTTCAAGTCCCAAATGCAGGGCTTGATAGGCTTTTCAAAGAGGTAATGTCAGGTGCCTGCTGTTACGCCGGCCACCGCGCCTAATGAGCTGCCGGGCTTGCCCTTTATAGTTCAGGCTTGGTGTTGAGATTCTGCGCCTGAGTCTGAAGTTTGGTGATGTCCGCCGGATCCTCGCCTTCCCCTTCAGCATAGGCAATGAGATCCGCGTAATCGACAACTTGGTGTGCTGCCACCATGACGGCCTGTTGCCACGACTGACGATCCTTCCAGTGCCACCAGGATGCTAGGCGATCCATGACGCACAGGGTTGGGGTAATGACGCGCAATGGCCCCCATGGGGTCTCCAACTTCGGAATATCGCTGGCCTGCACGCAGCGGTTACCAAACTCCAGCGGCGCCGCCGGGAACTCCAAGAAAAACTCAGTCGCGGGGTGGTAGAAGTGCCGGTTGTCATCAGCAAGTCTGAAGCCATGGGGCTCCAGCATCTCTGATAGGCGCTTGCGCCGCTCTACCGTGACGAAATCGAGATCATTGGACTGGTACTGGTTCTCAGTGTAGATGCTGACTGCTCCCCCTCCGGACAGCGTGGCCGTGATGCCGGCCGCTTCCAGTAGCTGGCTAACCCAGGCAGCGAGCTCCACGGCGGTTGTGCTGGCGGTAATGTTCATTGGTCAGGGCCGGTCAGAGGGGTTTACCGGAGCGACGTGGGCGCCGGCGCTCCCGGAAATACTTCTCTGTCATCTCGTTTGGAAGGCTTTCCAATTCGGACTCCAAGAAGGCTCGCAGATTCTTTGTCGTCCTGCTGCTGGGATTCCAGGTAAATAAGCGGGTATTGCCGACCATGCGGCTGACCAGAATGCCCTCCCCCTCAAGTCGCTTTAGTTGACGCTGGATACCCGTGAGGGGCACGTCAAAAGTTAACGCAATGCCGCGAGCATAGCCCTCGCCGTAGTTCT
>JAUXNL010000075.1 GCA_030684415.1 Moraxellaceae bacterium
GCGGCGCTGGTGGCCGGTAGCACGGTGGTGTTCAAGCCCTCCGAGCTGACGCCGCTCGAAGGGCTGGTGGAATCGTATCTGGAGTGTGCCGGCATCCCCGATGATTGGGTGCAGATCGTGTATGGCGCTGGCGATGTGGGCAGTGCCTTGATTGCCGAGCGCCCGGAGAAAGTCTTTTTCACCGGCTCCGTTGCGACGGGTAAGAAAATCATGGCTCAGGCTGCCACGCAGCTGATTCCGGTAGAGCTGGAGTTGGGTGGCAAAGACCCGATGCTGGTGTTCGATGACGTGAATCTGGAGCGTGCCGTGCAAGGCGCGCTCTGGGGCATGCTGACCAATGCAGGCCAGAGCTGCACCAGTGTCGAGCGCTTGTATGTACAGCGCAGCATTTATCCGGAGTTCCGCGATCGGCTGGTGGCACTGGCCAAAGAGATCACGCTGGGCATCGATGCCGACGGCAGCGCCGACATGGGGCGCATGACCAGCCCGCGCCAGATCGACATCGTGCGCGACCTGCTGACCGATGCCAAAGCGAATGGCGCGCGCCTGCTCTGCGGCGATCAGTGGGACGGCGTGAGCGCCTTCATTCCGCCAACCGTGGTGGAGGGCAGCACGCACGCCATGCGCATAAACCAGGAAGAAATTTTCGGGCCGGTCGTGACGATTTTCCCCTTCGACACGGAAGCAGAAGCGGTGCGCCTGGCCAATGATTCGGCTTTTGGTTTGTCCGCCAGCGTGTGGACGGCCGACAAAGCCCGGGGCGAGCGAGTGGCGCGGGCCTTGGTGACCGGCAATGTGTCCGTCAACAACGTCATGCTCTCTGAAGGTAATCACGCGTTGCCGTTTGGCGGCGTGAAAGATTCCGGTATCGGCCGCTATAAAGGCGTGCATGGCCTGCGTGGTTTCTGCAACCAGAAGTCGGTGTTGCTCGATGGCAACAGCGCCAAGCTGGAGGCCAACTGGTACCCCTACACCGCGAAAAAATACGGCTTGTTCGGCCGGCTCACCGATGCGTTGTTCCGCCACGGGCCGGCGGCCTTCGTGCAGTTCGCCCTCAGCGGCTTAGGTTTGGAAAGCTACAGCCAGAAGGCCAAGCGGGATGAAAAAGCGTGAGTTCGGCCGGAGAGGGGCCGGGCGCAAGACGTCAGCCGGCGCCACCCCCAGTGCTGCCAACCGGCGGAGAGCCGCGCTCGGGGCTTGATGCCGTTGCTAGGCTGTGTTTCCGTGTCGGCACTCCCCCGGAT
>JAUXNL010000080.1 GCA_030684415.1 Moraxellaceae bacterium
TGCCACCGTGAGCTATACCGCCACCACGGCTGATCTGCGGGTCAGCCGCAGCGGCAACAGTTTTGTGACCGTCTCACTCACGCAAAACCAGCAGGCGGTGTCGTCGGGTATCGACGCGATTGAAGCAATAGACCCCACAAACACACTGGTCACCGCCATCACCCCGCTCAACGCCGCGCAAGCACGCGATGCCTTTGATGAACTGCACGGCGACACCCTGCAGGCCCCTGCCCGCAGCGCCAGCCGTGCCGGCCTGCAATTTACCCGCGCCCTGTCGCAGCGCTCCAGCCGGCTGGGTCTGGCCTCGCGCGGCGAGGGGCAGTCGGAAACCCGGGGCGCCACCTCCGTGGTCGAAGGCGTCTGGGTCGAGGCGGTGCAAATCGAAAGCGAGGGCAAGGCCGACAATCAGGTCGGCTCGGCGGCTTACACACATGAAGGCCAGGTGATGACGCTCGGCCTCGACGGTTATTGGTCTGACGATGTGATTGTCGGCTTTGCGCTCGGCCAGTCGGAAAGCGACCTCGCCTTCACCGGCCGCACCGCCAAGGGCAGCACCACTGGTGTTTTTGCCGGCGCCTACACGCGCTTTGAAACGCGCAGCGGCATGCACTTCAAACTCGCCGCCAGCCTCGCGCAAAACGAAGCAGACATGACTCGCACCATCGGCATCACCAATGAAACCGCGCGCGGCACCGTAAAAACCAGTAGCGCCAACTTTGTGCTGGAAGCCGGCTTCGGTCTGCATGTCGGCAACTTCGGCCTGCGCCCCTTCGCACTCGCTGGCCTGCAACTGCTGGAGCGTGAAAGTGTGCGTGAAAGTGGCGCGGTGCTCGGAGGTCTGGTGACGGAAGCCGAAGACAACATGCTCGGCGAAGTCGGGCTCGGCCTCGAACTGTCACGCCCGTGGCTCACACGCGGCAATCGCTGGGCGCAGGTCAGCGGCTCGGTGGCCATCATGCAGCCGGTGGGCGAAACGCAGTTCACGCAAAACACTCGCTTTAACGGCACCACCCCGACCTTTACCGTGGCCGACACGCCGGATGAAGGCACGACACTGGCCATCAGCGTTGGCGGCGAAGTTTATCTTTCGCGCGGCTTTGCGCTATGGGGCGGCTACGACGGCCGCATCAGCAGCGCCAGTGACGACCACGGCCTGCAACTCAGCTTGCGCTATCGCTGGTAAGGGGCCGCCACCATGACTTCCGGACAGACCATGATGAATCGTGTTACCCGCCTGCTGCTGGCCACCGCCCTGCCCGCTTCGCTGTTGCTCGCCACGGCCTGTACGCCGGTGGGCTCGCGCGTGCCCGGCTACCTCACCACGCCCAAGGGCAAGCTCCTGCAAAACAGTGTCGGCCAATGCTGGCGCACGGTGGAGTGGCGGCCCTCACTCGCCATTCCCGAGTGCGACCCTGAAATCGTGAAAGAGCAGCAAGCCCTCGCGCAGGCCGAGGAAAAAGCCGAAGAGGACAAGGCCGAGGAAGAAAAGAAAGAAGACGAAGTGGTGCGCCCGCGTGGCCGCCGCTATGCCGGCACACAGGCTTTCGGTTTTGTGCCTAACGCCATGGAAGAAGATGCACTGGTGGAAGCGGGCACCCGTGAAGTGACCGGCGCCGACGGCACGGTGCGCACCGAAATCGTTTACGCGCCACTCACACTCAGCAACGACACCAGCTTCCGTTTTGGCGACGACCAACTGACCCCCGAAGGCCGCGACAACATCATCGAACTGGCTGGCACGCTGAAGCGGCGCCGCGCGCAAAACATCAGCATCGACGTGACGGGCCACACCGACCGCATCGGCACCGCCAGCGCCAACCTGGCGCTCTCGCGCCGGCGCGCCGAGGCCGTAAAAGCCATGCTGGTGAAAGAAGGCATTCCGGCCAGCGGCATCCGCACTGCCGGCATGGGCGCCAGCAAGCCGGTGACGGATGCCGGCGATTGCCCGGACCGTCTGGTGAAATGCGAGCTGATTGAATGTTTGCGGCCGGATCGTCGCGTGGACATCAAGGTGAAAGCCGAAGTGGACAGCGGCAAGCGCGCACCGGTGGCGCCAAAAGCCGCGCCTGCCGCTGCTGCTGCGCCGGCCCCTGTACCGGCCCCTGCTCCGGCAACCGCAACGCCCGCGGCGCAAGCCACTGGCTCGTCATCGGCTACGTCATCAGGCGCGGCAGCCGCCACTCCGGCAATCAGCCCGGCCTCAGTGCCTGCTGCCCCAGAGGCACCGGACAGCAGTGGACTCGGCACACCATCATCACCGGCCAGCGTGCCGGCCACGGTCATCGACAGCAAACCGGCGGCACCTGTCGCACCGGTGGTAACGCCCGATGACCAGAGCAGCACCGCGCAAGATGACAATGGTGTGCGCACAGCGCGCCATCCCGCCCGCCACGAAGGTGTCTGCCGCGCCTGATGCAGGCTCACACGGGAGCAAGCGGCTAACGATTCGGACTATTCAGAGGCTTCTCTGGCAACGACAACCGCTGGCGGGAAGCATTTCCTGCCAGCGGTTTTTTTCGGGCCCGGATTAACGCCGACATGCCACTGCCGCACATGACACTGGCAGCTCGAGCACGGGCAGAACGCGCATAGGCGAGACGAGAGAGTTGCGCAGCAGTGCCTCGACGGGGCACTCCTTGGCACCTCGCACAACATCAGCACGGACGGATGTTTTAGCGCAACGTCATTGACCCTGCCCCCACCCTCGGCTTGTCGAGGAGCATGCAAGTGCAGAGAGACTTTTCAGCCAGCGATCAAAAAAACCGGACACGCAGATTTCATGAGCGGCGGCCCACCGTTCACTGACGGCGCCGAGAGGCCATCGATGGTTGCGCTGCATTGGCGGCGGCCGATCTGGCACGGGCTCTTGCCTGCGCCATGGCCGGGGCCATGACTGGTACAGCCTGCGGGCTACTGAGTGGCTGATGGCGCAAGGCCAGCAACTGCAAGAAGCGACGAACATCCGCCACCGCGGCGGCGAGAAACGTTTGCACATGTGCATTCATGAGGCATCTCCCGAACAAGCCTGCGGCACCTCTACCACAGACGGCGGCCACAGACGGCTGCATTAGCGGTGCTGCAAAATCCGTCCCAACTCTTCTCTGCTTCACTCCTGACCCACTTCACGCGGCATTTGCCGCACACGGCAGGCCCGAGCGCGCTGCAGTTCGGTGCAAAGCGCACGCTGGCGCCGCGTGCTGGTGCAACGCCGTCGGCGCAGTCCTTGCGCCCGAAGCAGTCGTTATTCGCGCAAAATCCGTTACTTGCGTGATGGCAACCGACATTGGCCCGCGCTTTGCAAAACCCTGAGCGAGAGGAGCGATGCAGGCATCGCTTCTTATGGCGTCACAAAAAAGGTGGCTAGGGTTCCGGTGTGCGCTGCACATGACTGGTCCGAGAGCTACCGGCCCCGCTGCTGCCCACACAGCACCGACGGCTACACGGAGGGACAAAAGCCCGGGAGAGCGCTCAAGAAGCGACCTCTCATGCTTTTCCCGCAAGCCTCCGGAGCCGGAATGCACTCTTCGTGTTTCAGCCGCTTCCACTCCCCGGCCTGCCTTGTGCTTTTCTGACCGCTGAAGGAGAACGCCATGCTGAATGAAGAAAAATCCCTGACCCGCCGCTTTTTTTTACGCACGTTCGGCAGCCTTTGTGCCGCCGCACTACTCGCCAGCACTATCGCAACACCAGCCGTTGCCGCCGAAAAGAAAACCTTCCGCATGGCCTGGAGCATCTATGCTGGCTGGATGCCCTGGCCTTACGCCCAGCAGAGCGGCATCCTGAAAAAATGGGCCGATAAATACGGCATCGTCATCGAACTCAAACAGGTGGACTACATCGAGTCCATCAACCAGTACACCGCCGGGCAATTCGATGCCTGCCTCATGACCAACATGGATGCGCTGACGATTCCCGCTGCGGGCGGCGTCGACTCCACGGCGTTGATCGTGGGCGATTACTCGAACGGCAATGACGGCCTGGTGCTCAAGGGCAAAACTGCGCTCAAAGACATCAAGGGCCAGAAAGTGAATCTGGTCGAGCTGTCGGTGTCGCATTACTTCCTGGCACGCGCGCTGGAGTCCGTCGGCATGAGCGAACGTGACGTGAAAGTGGTGAATACGTCCGATGCCGATATCGTGGCCGCCTGGAAAACACCGCAGGTGACGGCTGCTGCCGCATGGAATCCACAGTTGGCGGAAATGCGCGCACAAAAAGGCACGACGATGGTGTTCGATTCCTCGAAGATTCCTGGCGAAATCCTCGACATGACCGTGGTCCGCACCGATGTGCTGAAAAAGCATCCGGAGTTTGCAAAAGCACTGGCCGGCGCATGGTTTGAAACCATGAAAGTGATGAGCGCCAATGACGCCAAGGCCAAAGCCGCAAAGGAAATGATGGCCAAGCTTTCTGGCACAGACTTGGCGGGCTACGAGGCACAACTGAAAACCACCAAGATGTTTTACACACCGGCCGATACGCTGGCGTTCACCACCAGCGCCGATCTCATGAAAGGCATGGACTTGGTGCGCAAGTTCTCCTTCACGCACGGCCTGCTCGGTCAGGGCGCACGCAGTGTCGATGTTATCGGCATCCAGTTTGCCGATGGCAAAGTGCTGGGCAATCCGAAAAACATCAAACTGCGTTACGACGCAAACGTGGTGAAGCTCGCCGCTGACGGCAAGCTCTGACACGCCACTCCTGACGGCTCATCTCCTGTCTACCTCCCGCTGCCATGCCGATCGGCTGGCAGCGGGTACCCAAAAAAATCGCTGAATACTCCCTTTCGGACTGCCCCTTCGACTCGCGGATTAGAGTGCTGTCGAAACCCTTCATTTCAGTGCACGGCTCTTTGGCCGGGGTCTTCCCAGCCAATTAAAAGACTCTGGAGCTCAGAGCGTTTCGGAGTCGTTAGCGAGTTCTCTGAGTCGCGGCAATTCCCGTCAGGCCCGCATCAGGCAGGCGACTGCGCCGGCACCGCAGGCGCAACAGAAGGCGTCGACATGGCCTCCACCACTGCAGCCGCCAGAATGAGCAGACCACCCGTCATTTCCATCGCCGACATTTTGGCGCCCGTGATCAGCGCCGCGCTGGCCACCGCTGCCACCAACTCCATCACCATGACGACCGACGAGCGTCCGGCCTCCATTCGTGTCACGGCCCATTGCGTGCAGCTCGTGGCCAATAACAACCCCCCGATACCGAAAATGACCGCCAGCAGCAGCGTGCCGCTGCCAACACCCATTGGAAATGTCTGGAAGCCCACCCCTAGCATCATGGCAGAAAACAGCAAGCACCCCAGAAACAAGGCAGCTACTTTGCTGGGCACCGGCAACTCCGGTGTCGCACGGAAAGACAGATTGGTCATGGCAAAGGCAAAGCCAGAGAGAATGGCAATGGCATCCACCCACGTCGGCGGTGCCGCCAGAATTCCCGGGCCTCCGAGTAGCAACACCGCGCCACACAAGGCCATGACCACCGCCAGCACGCGCCATGGCCCGACCTGCTCGCCGAGAAAAAGTTTCCCTCCGAGCACGCCCCACACCGGTAGCAGATAAA
>JAUXNL010000082.1 GCA_030684415.1 Moraxellaceae bacterium
GTTCGAGAAGGGCGCCCAGTGGTGCCGCGCGGGGTTGGAAATCTATCCCCGAGACACCGATCTTTGGAACATCCTTGGGGTCTGCCTCCGCCGGCTGGGCGAACCGGAAGAGGCGTTGAAAGCCCTGGACGCCGGCCTCAAGGTACAGCCGAAGAACGAAGGGCTGCTTCAGAACAAGGGCAATGTTCTGAACGATCTGAAAGACGGACCCGGGGCCGTCGCCATCTTCACCCGGCTGGTTCGCAACGCCCCGGCCAACGCCGAAATGCAACGCGCCCTGGGTCGTGGGCTATGGCGATCGGAAGAGTTCGAGAAGGCCGAGATGCGGTTCCGCCTGGCAACCCGCCTGAAGCCGGACCTGATTGACGCCTGGCTCGATCTCTCGGCCCTGTTGGCCGAGTCGAAGAATTCCGATGAGGCGGTCGCGGTACTGGAAGAAGCCCTCAGTCGCCAGACCTCGCCGCGTCTGCTGGAGGCCAAGGCAGTGGCGCTCAGGCGGGGCCAGAAGCTCCGCCAGGCCGAGGCCTGCCTGAAGGAGATTTTAGAGACCAACCCCGATGAGGCTTGGGCGCACTACCAGTTAGGCGGGGTCATTTCAGACACCGACCGACCCCGCGCCAACATCCACTTGCGGCGCGCCGTGGAGTTGAAGCCAGATGACCTCGACTATCGAATGGCCCTTGTGGAAAGCTTGGTGCGCTCGCGCCACGGCAATGAGGCGGCCAACCTGGATGACGCCTATGTGGAACTGAAGGCGGCCAGCGCCATCGGTCCGCTGACCGGCCCGGCGCCGCTAAAGGTCGCTTCTGAAGTGCTGTCGCGGGTGGCCGATTTTGAGGGGCTGGACGCCGTCTGTGAGTTCAAGACCACCGGTCGGATGTGGGCCGAACAGGGCCGGCACACAGCCCTGCTCAGCCAACTCTCAAGGGTGAAGACCCCTGAGGATCGCGACGAGCTTATCCACCAGCACCGCATTTGGGGTGAGCTGGTCCAGGGTCGTGTAAAGCGCTATCCGCTGCGACGTCCCAAGGCGCCAAGGCCTGACAATGGCAAGATCCGGGTCGGGATCATGTCATCGGACCTGCGGATGCACCCGGT
>JAUXNL010000086.1 GCA_030684415.1 Moraxellaceae bacterium
GTGTAGTGGCCCTGCACATCGGGGTAATGCGGGCGGGCATCCATCAGGCGCGTGCCCACGGTCTCGGCGTCGGTATAGCCGGTGATCTGGGTGTAGCCGGGGTTGATGGAGATGATGCGGAATTCGCGGTCGAGAATGAAAATCGCCTCGGCCGCCTGATGGAACACCGAGGCCGACAGGCGCAGACGCTCTTCCAGCTCGCGCTCTTTGGTGATGTCGCGCCGGGTGCCGATCATGCGGATGGCGCGGCCTTCTTCATTCCAGGCCACCACACGGCCGTTGTCTTCCACCCAGATCCAGTGCCCGCGACGATGCCGCATGCGGTACTGCACGTTGTAGAGCGGGGTGCGCTTGCGCAAGTGCAGCACGATGGCTTTCTTTACCAGCGCGTAATCATCCGCATGCACCAGCGGCTTCAGATGACCCATGAAGCCGGTGAGTTCCTTGCTCGAATAGCCCAGCAGCTGCTCGAAGTTGGAGTGATAGATGTCGTCGGTGGGCAGGCTCCAGTCCCAGAGGCCGATGCCGGAGGCGTCGATGGCGAGCGACAAACGCTCCTGGCTCTGGCGCAAGGCATCGTTCAGGGTCGACAGCGCCTGCGTGCGCTCATTCACCTTGCGCTCCAGCGTGTCGTTCACTTCCTGTAGACGCACTTCGGCGTTCTTGCGGTCGTAGATTTCCAGCGCCAGCTTCTGGTTGATGCTCTCCATCTCCGTCTTCGAGCCTTCGAGGAAGCGGATCAGGTCTTCATTGCGCAACCGTAGGCGCAGCGAGGAAATCGTGGTCTGGTTGATGCGACGGGTACTGACAATCAGGAACGCCGTGAGCAGCGCGCCGATACCGGCCAAGGCATAGGCCGTGGGCGAAGGATTGAGCAGCACATGCGCGAGCCCCGGCACCAGGCAAAAGCCAAGGAAATAGAGGAAGGAAGGGAAATAAGCCGAGTAGCAGGCCATGGCGGCGATGCACTGGCTGGCCAGCAGGGCCGCAAACAAGGCCTGCTGGTAGTACACCTGACCATCGTTCGGGAACAGCTCGGGGTTGAACACCACGCTGGCCACACCCCAGAAACTGGCGGTAACAGCGGCCGACACACTCACCAGGCGGCGCATGCGCAAAGGATTGTCGATGATGCTTTGGCGCGACTGCCAGATCACCACCACACGCACGAGCATGAAGCCCAAGAAAAGGCCCAGCCAGGCTTGCAGGTGGATTTGCGTCACCAGCGGGTCGTTCCAGTACAGAGCGACTGTGGCGAAGGCAGAGACGACCGAGATAGCAATGAACGCCGGTAGCTGCTCATAGATGAGCCGGGTCTGCATCACGTCGATAGTATCGGCGGATGGCCCATTGCTACGCGTGGCGAGGCTATCGCTGTCGTGATTCACGGACATACGACATCTGCTCCATTTACTTCTTATTATGTGGAGGCGTCCGTGGCCGAGGCGGTGTTGCGAATCAGTTCACAAGAAGGCGGGAAGATAGCACTCTGCCTCCCCGCTTGTTAACCCGGAATCGACAGAACACCTGTCAATTGTTCAGGCACATCAATATCTTGTGGTACCGCACAACTCCTGACACAAGAAGCCTTCACAAACCCGTTACAAGCGCCAAACTACGCGCCGCCCCCAAAGAATAGTGCGATGAACCTCTCAAACCTGACCAGTGGCCTTAACAGCGCCCAAACGGCCGCCGTCACCTCCGATGCCCAGCACCTGCTGGTACTGGCCGGCGCCGGCTCCGGCAAAACCCGAGTCCTGACCACCCGCATCGCCTGGTTTTGCCAGGAACACGGGCTGTCGCCCTGGAGCGTGCTGGCCGTCACCTTCACCAACAAGGCCGCAGCCGAAATGCGCCACCGCCTCGAAAGCCTGCTCGGCATGCCGACACAGGCACTGTGGGTCGGCACCTTCCATGGCCTGGCACACCGCTTTCTGCGCGCGCACTGGGCCGAAGCGGGCCTTCCACAAAACTTCCAGATCCTCGATGCCGACGACCAGACCCGCCTGCTCAAGCGCGTCATCCGCGAGCTCTCGCTCGACGAAGACAAATGGCCGGCACGTCAGGCCAGCTGGTTCATCAACAGCCAGAAAGACGAAGGCCGGCGGCCGGCCAGCATCCAGCACAACGGCGATCTTTTTCTGGCCACCATGGCGCGCATTTACCAAGCCTACGAAGAAGCCTGTGCCCGTGGCGGCATGCTCGACTTTGCCGAGTTGCTGTTGCGCAGTCACGAACTGTGGCTGAAAGAGCCTCGTCTTTTGCAGCACTACCAGAGTCGCTTCCGGCAAATTCTGGTCGATGAGTTCCAGGACACCAACGCCGTGCAGTACGCATGGCTGAGAATGCTCGCCGGACGTGACGGCATGTTGACGGTGGTGGGTGACGACGACCAATCCATTTACGGCTGGCGTGGCGCAAAAATCGAAAACATCCGTGAGTTCCAGCGCGACTATCCCGATGCTGATGTCATCCGGCTAGAGCAAAACTACCGTTCCACCGCCAGCATTCTGGCCGCCGCGAATGCAGTGATTGCGCACAACAGCGAACGCCTCGGCAAAGAACTGTGGACAGAGGGCAGCGACGGCGCGCCCATCCGCCTTTACACCGCCTACAACGATCTGGACGAAGCACAGTACATCGTGCGGGAAATGGAGCAGGCCATCAGCCGTGGCATGGCTCGCCGTGAAATGGCCGTGCTTTATCGTTCGAACGCGCAATCGCGCGTGCTGGAAGAGGCGCTCATCCGCGCCCAGCTGCCGTACCGCATCCATGGCGGTCTGCGCTTTTTCGAGCGCGCCGAAATCCGCAACGCCGTGGCTTACCTGCGCCTGATCGCCAACCCGCATGACGACACTGCCTTCGAGCGCGTGGTCAATCTGCCGGTGCGCGGGATTGGCGATAAAAGCATCGATGCCCTGCGCGGTCTGGCGCGCGAGCTGGGCGTATCGCTCTGGCGTGCGGCCGAGCGTGCGCATGCCGAACGCCTGCTGCCGGCGCCTGTCGTCAGCAAGCTCTGCGTGTTCACCGATCTGGTGCGCGAGCTGGAGCGCAAGACCGTCGATGTCCCCCTGCACGAACGCGTGGATGCCGTGATCCAGGATTCCGGCCTGTGGATGCATCACGAAAAAGAGAAAGGCGAGAAAGGCCAGGGCCGGCTGGAAAATTTGCGCGAGTTGGTTGCCGCCGCACGCGAGTTCGACTGGAACGAAGACGAAGCCCCCAGCGCACTGGCCGCCTTCCTCGACCACGCCGCGCTGGAGGCTGGCGAAGCCCAGGCCAGCGAATTCGAAGATGCCGTGCAACTGATGACACTGCACTCCGCCAAAGGCCTGGAATTTCCGCTGGTGTTTCTGGCCGGCATGGAAGAAGGCCTGTTCCCGCATGAAATGGCGCTGCAAGACAACAATCTCGAAGAAGAGCGCCGGCTTTGTTATGTCGGCATCACGCGCGCCATGAAAGAGCTGGTGCTCACCTACGCCGAAATCCGGCGCTTGTATGGCGATGAGAAACACAACGCGCCATCGCGCTTTTTGCGCGAAATTCCCGCCAACCTGTTGCAGCCGGTGCGCGCCGGCCACAATGCTGGCACCGGCTTCAGTTTGCCGTCAGCCCAGATCAACACGGCGCCGTCGCGCCTGGGCGGCAACGATGAAGGCACGGGGGCCTACCGCCTCGGACAGGCCGTGCGTCATCCGCGCTTTGGTGATGGGGTGATTCTCAAGTTCGAGGGCAACGGGCCGAATGCCCGCATCCAGGTGAATTTTCAGGAGGCCGGCAGCAAATGGCTGGTGGCGCAGTACGCCAGACTGGAGTCGGCGTAAGCGCAAACCATCAAGGAGAAGGGCCGCATATGCAAAAACAGGGAAAAATCGTTCGCTGGATTGACGACAAGGGCTTTGGCTTTATCGAGCCCGCCAAAGGCGGCAAGCAAGTGTTTGCCCACATCAAATCCTTTCCGGCAGGATCAGGCAGACCGGCTCCCGGCATGATCGTCAGCTATTCCGAGTCAGTTGATGCTCAAGGACGCTTGAGCGCCGTCAATATCCGCCTGCCAGGGCCGATGCGGGGAATGGGCGCCGCATCAAAGGCTTTCTTCGTAGCCGCCGCTTTTCTGCTGGCGATTGCCGCCATGGTCTGGCTTGAAATTTTGCCAGCCTACTTTCTCTGGTTTTATCTGGCGATGAGTACTCTCACGTTTTGCTTTTATGCAGCGGACAAGTCAGCCGCCAAAAATGACCGCCAGCGCACACCCGAAGACACTTTGCACTTCCTGGCGTTAGTCGGTGGTTGGCCGGGTGCGATGTATGCCCAGCAACTGCTTCGACACAAGTCGAGTAAACAGCGCTTCCGCCTGGTGTTCTGGCTAACCGTGGCGCTGAATATCGGTGCGTTGGGCTATCTGCTGACGCCGCAGGGCGCATGGCTGCGAGTCGTGATTGACAACTTTGTCTCTTGAGCAGCGCCATGTGGAGCCTCATCTGCATATAAGGCCTGCGCATGCAGCCCACCTGTATCGCCAGCACATGACACTGCTATAGCGCTCTTCTGCATACGTATGAATCGCCGCTGTCAGCAAATGCACACCTGCGCTCAAATGTCCTTCAGGGTGACGCCGCGCCTCATGGCTGACCCTATCCTGCATGGCTGACGCCACTTTCTGTGGGAGCGGCTTCAGCCGCGAAGTCTTTTTATGTGCGGTGTTCGCGAAAAATGATGCCGACTACCAACACAGGCTCACTGATACCCACTGTATACAAATGACTGAAGGTCACTTTAGCGACTTCCCTCAAAGAAGAACCGGTCGGTCGCCAATGATTGCCCGCCATGCACGCAATCAAGAATCATTATTGTCTACTACAGACCATCTTCAGAAAGTGCAGGCACATTGATAATTTCGCCAGATCAAAAGTTTTTGCATGCAAAGCACAAGTATTGATTCGCCCCTAGCTGTTCAAATCGCCTTCTTTTTGGCGGATTAAATCAGTCTGATTGGCAGAGTCCGTCAGGCCCACCAAAAACCAGGCGAAAGGCTTTGCACCTACGCCGCAAGTTTTCAGTGACCGCCTTTGGTATTTGTTGAAAGCAGGAAGGTTTCAGGAAAGCGCCGTCTTCTTACATGGATGTCCCTCTGTACTTTTTGCATAGACAACAGAGAGAGTTCATCGTCAATGAGCAACACCATTTCATCATCCGCGAATGCCAAGCCGAAAGATCAGTGCGAGCGTGAGCTTGAGCAGATACTGGCCAAGCACCCCGCTATTTTTTTCATCAGCCTCGCTTCTGTGGATGGCCGATCTTTTGCTCATGTGCAGGGTGGCCAGCCCAGTGATGCCGGGCGCATTGCCGCCATGACCAGCTCACTTCTGGGCCTTAGCGAGTCCTATGCGCGCGAAGCTAGCGCTAGCCGCTGCCGCTATTCCGTGGTTGCCATGGAAAGCGGTTCTGTCGTCACCGTTCGCATTCCGACCAAAAGTCTCCGGTTCGCGCTGGCCATCGGCGCCAACGACTCGGAAAACATCGCCACAATTTTGCGCGCCGCGCTGGATGGCGCCTCAGCTTTGTCGAAACTTCTCGACGGATTCCTTTTACAACAACCTAAAGAAGCAGGAGTTTAACCGTGAGCAAATTCAGTCTCGATCCACTACTCAGCGTTGATGGCTTTGTTGCTGCTGCCCTCGTCGATCAGGAAAGCGGCATGATGATGGCCGGCGCAGGCACCGGTATCGACCTTGAGATTGCCGCTGCCGGCAATACCGAAGTTGTCCGCGCCAAGCGTCGCGTGGCCGCCAGCCTGAACCTGAACGACGGCATTGAAGACATCCTCATTACGCTCTCCAAGCAGTACCACCTCATTCGCCCGCTGGAAACCAACCAGAACGTGTTCTTGTACGTCGTGCTGGACCGTGCGCGCGCCAACCTGGCCATGGCTCGCCTTGAGTTGCGCAAATTTGAGAAAACTCTCGATCTTTCCTGAGTTGCGCTGAAATTCGCACATAAGACCTGCCGCTTGCGCAGTCGCTGCGCCGGCAGGCCTTTTTGCTGAGACTTGTACGTGGACTGCTCCCATGCGCATTGACATTCGTACTGCTGCCTTGAACAGCCTTGCCGAACCCCGTGTCAGGCTGGCAGCACAGTTGCTGGCCGCATTCAGTTATGACGCCAGGATTTCCGCCTGGGATGGCACACGTTGCAACATGCTGATCGCCGACGCAGATGACGCCTATGGCGTCCGCTGCATCGAGCAAGCCACTCGCCGTGGCATCCAGGTGCTGGCACTCTCTCAAACCGGGAGCCAGGGCCATCCGGATGTGCTGAAAGCGCCGGCATCGGCACCGGCGGCTGCACTCGCCAAAATTCTTGCCTCAGCACTGGGCAGCAAAGTCAGTCCTCCCAGCGAAACGGCTGTCTCTGGCGGATTGGTTCTGATGGCAATGGTCCCCT
>JAUXNL010000092.1 GCA_030684415.1 Moraxellaceae bacterium
CGACGTTGGCATCGTCCAGCGGCGCGTCCACTTCGTCGAGCATGCAGAACGGCGCCGGGTTGAGCTGGAAGATCGAGAACACCAGCGACAACGCCGTCAGCGCCTTCTCGCCACCCGAGAGCAAATGGATGGTGGAGTTACGCTTGCCCGGCGGCCGCGCCATGATGGTGACGCCCGCTTCCAGCAGCTCTTCGCCGGTCAGCTCCAGATAGGCATGGCCGCCGCCGAAGACTTTCGGGAACAGCTCCTGCAAGCCTTTGTTCACGCGGTCGAAGGTGTCTTTGAACAGCGTGCGTGTTTCACGGTCGATCTTGCGGATGGCGTTTTCCAGCGTTTCCAGCGCTTCGCGCAGATCGGCGTCTTGCGCATCCAGATAGTTCTTGCGCTCGGACTGGGCGTTGTATTCGTCGATGGCCGCCAAGTTGATGGGACCAAGACGCGAGATACGCCCCGCCACTTTTTCCAGGTCTTCCTGCCAACGCGACTCGCTGGCGTCTTCGGGCAGGTTGGCAATGACAGTGGGCAGATCGAACTGCTCTTCTGCCACCTGCTCTTGCAGTGATTCGCGGCGAGAAATGGCGTTCTGCCACTCCATGCGCTGGTTCTGCAGCATTTCACGTACTTGCTGGGCCTGCTGTTCGGCTTGCTGGCGCTTGGTTTCGTGAGTGCGGAACTCGTGCTGCACGGCTTCCAGATCGCGACGCACCTCGGCCAGCTCTTTTTCCACCGCCACCCGCAAGCCGAGTTGTTCTTCCAGCAACTGCTGGTTTTCGCCGCCGGGGTTTTCCAGCTCAAGCAAGCTCTCTTGCAACAGCTCACGACGTTCGGCCAAGGCGGCCAGTTGTTCCTGCAAACGGCCAAGGCTCTGGGCGAGCGCGGTTTCGCGGGTGCGCAAGGCCTGCAGTGTCAGGGCCATCTGGTGTGAGGCATCACGGTCGGCACGGGACTTCTGGCGCGCACTGTCGAGCGCTTCACGCGCCGCGTCACGCTCACGCAGCAGCGCTTCGCGGCGTTCGGAATCGCGGCCCATGGCATCGAGCGCGTCCTGCAACACCAGACGAGCTTCGGAGAGCTGCTCCTGATCCAGCCGGAGCTGGGCCTGCACATCTTCCATTTCGCGCTCGATACGGCTGGAGCGCGCGGTGAACTGCTCAAGGCGCACCTGCTTGGCGCCGAGCTGGGCTTGTACGTCGCCCCGGCTGCGGGTGAGCTGCGACAGTGCACGCTGGGCATCTTCGCGCTGCAACTCCAAGGCGCGCAGAGCCTCACGACCGTCTTCCAGCGCGGCCTGGCGCTCTTCCAACTGTTCTTCAACCTGAGCCAGCTCTTCGACCACGCGCGCCAGTTCCTGACGCCGGGCGAGCACGCCGGACTCGGCATCTTCGTCACGGATCACGCGCAGCCAGTTGGCGCCCAGCCAGAGGCCATCTTTGGTCACGACGGACTCATGGGCCGCCAGGCGCTCACGCAAGGCCAATGCCTCGGGCAAATCGCTGGCGGCGTAAACCCCACCCAACAGGCCCGCGGCTTCGCTGCCCTGTACCAGCGAGGCCAGCGGCGTACCGGTCTGACCATTTGCCGTCGCCACGTTTCGGCTATCCACAAAGGTCAGATTGCCGCGCGCCAAGCCGGCCAGCTTGTCGGTCAGTGTACCGAGCGCATCAACACAGATGGCCTGCAGGCTGCGGCCGAGCACGGTTTCCACCGCACGCTCCCAGCCCGCCTCGACTTGCAGGCGGTCCGCCAAGCGCGGCCGTGTGGCCAGTCCTTCGGCTTCGAGCCAGGCGGCGGCACCGCCGGCACTGCCCATGGCCGCCTGCTGCAAGGCTTCAAGTGAGGCTTCGCGGCCTTTCAGTGCTTGTTGGCGGGACTTGAGGGCATCGCTCTCGTTATGCAGCAGGTTATTGCGCTCGCGCTGACTGGTAATACCAGAGGCGGCGGCATCCACTTTCTCCTGCCCCGCCTCCAGTTGCAGCTCGACTTCTGCCAGTTGCTCATTGAGCACGGCGACCTCATCCGCCAAGGGGCCGGCGGTCAGGGTCTTGCGTTCGGTGTCCAGACGCTCGACTCGTTCGCGCGAGCGCTGGATGGCCTGCTCCATATGCTGGATTTTCGACTGCCCGACTTCCGCCTGTTGGCGGGCGCCGGCGGCGGTCTGGTTGAACTGTTCCCACTCCTGCTGCCAGTGCTGCATGCGCTCTTCTGCCTGCGCCAGCGTTTCGGCCAGTTCTTCGGCTTGGGCCTGAACCAGCGCCTGCTCAGGCTCCAGTGCCAGCAACTGGCCACGCACGTCTTCAAGCTGGGCTTCGTCGAGCTGCAAATGCTCGCTGGCCTGCTGATGGCTGCGCTCAGCCTGGGCCATATCGTCTTTGAGCTGGGTCAGACGCTCACGCTGGTGCGTCATGCTTTGCTCAAGGCGGGAGATTTCATTGCCGATGCGGTAGAAGCGGCTCTGCACTTCGGCAAACTTGTCGGAGAGCTCGATCTGGCCTTCACGCTGCTTTTCGAGCGCCGCATCGGCGGCACGCTGCTCCGCAATAACGGCTTCGAGGCGAATCTCCAACTCACGGATCAGGGTCTCGCGCTGACTGACCTGCAAGTCCAGCGCCTGCCAACGTAAGGCTTGAAGTTGTGCTTTAAGAAGACGCTCTTCTTCTTTGAATTCCTTGTATTTTTCGGCTGACTGAGCCTGACGCTGCAAGTGCAGGAGCTGCTTTTCCAGCTCGTCGCGAATGTCGGAGAGACGCTCCAGGTTTTCACGCGTGTGGCGCATACGCGTCTCGGTTTCGCGGCGACGCTCCTTGTACTTGGAGATGCCGGCCGCCTCTTCGATATAGACGCGCAGCTCTTCCGGCTTGGCGTCGATCAGGCGCGAGATCATGCCCTGCTCGATGATGGCGTAGGAACGCGGCCCCAGACCGGTGCCCAAGAAGATGTCGGTGATGTCCTTGCGCCGGCACTTGATGCCGTTCAGGTAGTAGTCGGACTTGGCGTCGCGCGTGACCACACGCTTGATGGAGATTTCCGCAAACTGGGCGTATTCACCGCCCAGCGTGGCGTCGGAATTGTCGAAGACCAGTTCGATGGACGCCTGGGCCACGGGCTTGCGGCCGGTGGAACCGTTGAAAATCACGTCGGTCATCGACTCGCCACGCAGGTTCTTGGCGGAGGACTCCCCCATCACCCAGCGCACGGCATCGATCACGTTCGATTTGCCGCAACCGTTGGGGCCGACAACGGCCGACAGATTGGTGGGGAATTGTGCGGTGGTCGGGTCTACAAAGGATTTGAAACCCGCCAGCTTGATGCTCTTCAGTCGCATGTCAGTCCCGAGGGCGCAAGGCGTGCAGCCATCGGGCCGCATCGCTCAAAAAATCGCCAGAAAATATTCCTTTAAAAACAAAATGATGGGGCGGCAAATTAAAGCTTTTTATTGACGAGGGCCGCCCCGGTTTCAAGGCCGGCAAGAGTGTACCGAAAAAGCGCTTTTGCCACTACGCACGCCGGCAGATGCCTTGCTTGAGCGGCTTATTAAAGAGGTATGACCAGTACAGGTAAGCCATCGCATCGTTTGGTCATACCATTCCTCAAGACCATCCATTGCCCCAGTCTCGAACCGCCGTAACGGCATCGCTTCCAGGCAGATATTTGTGGTGGCTTATCGCTTCAGCCACAGCCGCATCAGCCACTGCCGCCCCACCCACAGGCGGCTCTCTACATCGCAAACAGGTCGCCGTTGTTCACCATTTGCCGGCGCTGATAGACCAACGCTGCCTTTTCGATCTGCTCAGCCGCCATCTGCACCAGTTGCGCGGCTTGCTTGGCGGCGCGCTCCGGGTCATGTCGGCGGCAGGCCTCGACAATCGCCTGGTACTGGCTCAGTGCCCGCAACTCGTCACTCAGCAAATGACGCAAATGGGCGCCATAGCGCTGCCAGGTCAGGTCCAGCGAATTGAAGGCCATGACATACACGGGGTTGGCGGCCGCCCGGACCAGTACGCCCCAGAACTGCTGCACCAACCCTTGCAGATGCTCGATGTCGTTGGGCCGACGGCGCATCTGCTCGACCACGTCTTGCAGGGCTTGCACCAGCTCCGGCTCGGCTATACGCGCGGCGCGACGGGCCGCATCCACCCCGAGGCAGGCGCGCATGTCGAGCAACGACCGCAGCATGTCGAAGTTGGGCAGGCCCGCTTCGTTGACCAGCAAATCGGGCAGCAACTCAAGACCGGCAGCATCTCGCCAGTCCGCTACCCGGTTACCGCCACCGTGCACCGTATTGATCAGGCGCATCTGTGCCAGCCGCTTCATGGCCTCGCGAACGGCACCCCGATTGAGCCCACGGGCCTCGGCCATCTTGCGCTCGGGCAGCAGATTGGTGCCCGGCGGCACGCGCCCCTGAATGATGTCGCGACTCAGCTCTTCATAGAGCTGTTCGCCGAGCGGCTTGCGCTTGCTCATGGGATTGCCTCGTACGGCAGAATTGGTGGCACCAATCTAACTGATATTGGAAGGCGGTTGAAGTATTGGTATGACCTAAAGGCGATTATCAGAGTGGCGCTGATTGGAAGCGACCGACATTCACGGCCTAGCAGGGAAAGGCTTGAACCCCTTAAACCACTGCGAATCCTCACGACCACCTGCAAAGAAAGGCTCCGAATAACCCCAAACCCGCCTCAACAAGCTCGGCGCGAACAGGATCACTCCGAGCCCACCTTAAAAATCTCAGCGGCGATGGCGCTGGGCCCAGGCCACTTCGATCTGTTTGACGCGTACGAGAGAGTCGAGCACCAGATTGCGCTGGTGCGCACAAAACTCTTCCACCAGTGCCGCCGCCTGATCGCCTTTGCGCAGCATCACGCTATCCATCACGCCCTTGAGGAAGGAAAAGGCCTCCTCAAGCTCGCGCCGGTCGGTATGCAGGGCCAAGTAATAGCTGCGGCGCACGGCCGGCTGCAGGTCTTCGAGCACATCCTCTACATAGGGATTCGCGGCAAACCGGTAGGCCATGCGGAAGAACTCGAACGTGCCTTCATGAAAGGCCTCGATGTCATGCTCATCGACATTAGCTTGCAAACGCTGGAGCTGGGCCACAAACACTTCCATGTCCTGCTGGCGCCAGTTCTCGGCCGCTTTGCGGCAAAGCAGTTGCAGCAGCATGGACACCAACTCGTACAGGCCTTTGACCTGCTGTGGCGACATTTCCGCCACCACTGCCCCCCGGCGCGGGTAAATGGCGATCAGGCGGCGGCGGGCCAGAATCAGCAAGGCCTCGCGCACCGAGCCACGGCTGACGTTCAGCTCCTTGGCAATGCGCAACTCCTGGATGCGCTCGCCCTCCACCAGATCCCCCATGATGATTTGCTGCCCGAGGTGCTGGGCAATCTGCTCTGACAGGCTTTCGGATGCGCGGAAACTCATGGCAGGAGTGCTTCCCTGTAGGGTGAATCGTAAAGCTGCCGCCCGGCGCATGACGATGGCCGGCGGCGGAGCAGGACAACGATGGCGCATGCTAGCAACAGGTCCGGCAGCCTGCCAGCTTGCTTTGTCTATTGTTGGACAAATCGTCAAAAACGGCTCGCTTCCTTATAAGGATTACTGAAGGCCGCCATTCGAAAAAAGCATTTTGGTTTATCAAGGCCAGATTGCTATCCTTCGCGCCCATCCGGGATCGGCGTCCTCAGCGCAAGCCCCGCCGCCCTTGAGTTTCCGAGCAAACAGCCAGGACTGCCCATGTACCGTTACGACGCCTGGGACCAACGCATTGTGGATGAGCGTGTGGCCCAGTACCGCGACCAGACCCGCCGCTACCTGAATGGCGAACTGACCGCCGACGAATTCCGCCCGTTGCGCCTGCAGAACGGCCTTTATGTTCAGCGCTTCGCGCCTATGCTGCGGGTGGCCGTGCCCTACGGCATGCTGAACAGCCGGCAGTTGCGCATGCTGGCCAGACTGGCGCGCGTCTATGACCGCGGCTATGCCCATGTGTCCACACGCCAGAATTTCCAGTTCAACTGGCCTGAGCTGGAAGATGTGCCCGAGATGCTGGCCGACCTTGCCACCGTGGAAATGCATGCCATCCAAACCTCTGGCAACTGCATCCGCAACACCACCACCGACCAGTTTGCAGGCGTGGTCGCGGGCGAAATCGAAGACCCGCGCCCGACCTGCGAGTTGATTCGTCAATGGTCCACCTTCCACCCGGAATTCGCCTTCCTGCCACGCAAGTTCAAGATCGCCGTGAACGCACTGCCCGACGTGGATCGCGCCGCCACTGCTGTGCATGACATCGGCATCTATATCGTGAAAAACGCGGCGGGTGAGATCGGTTACCGCGTTCTCGTCGGTGGCG
>JAUXNL010000097.1 GCA_030684415.1 Moraxellaceae bacterium
GCCGGTGGCCGAGCTGCCGCCGCCACCGCCAAATCCGCCGTCACCGCCGGTGCCAGCGGCACTGCCGCCGCCCCCACCACCGAAGCCGCCACGGCCACCATTGCCGGTCAGGCTGCCGCCGCCGCCGCCGGCAAAGCCGCCCGCGCCGCCGTCGCCCGAATCACTGCCGCCACCACCACCACCAAAGCCGCCGTTGCCACCATTTGCTGCACCGGCCGTGGCCCCCAGTCCACCCCCACCGGCACTGCCGCCGGCCGCCGAGCCGCCACCCCCACCGCCGTTGGCGCCACCGCCATTGGCATCACTGCTGGCACCGCTACCGTTGGTATTCCAGTAAAGATTTTGCGTGCCAGCACTGCCGGCCACACCATTGCCGCCGGCGCCGCTATAGCCACCACCGCCGCCGGTGCCGGCCGTGCCGCTGCCGCCCGCGCCGTTCAGGCCGCCACCACCGCCAGCGCTGGCGCCAGCATTACCCCCGTCGCCACGCAAACCGCCGCCGCCGCCGGCTACACCGCTACCGCCGTCGCCTTCCAGACCGCCGCCACCCCCGCCCAGTCCGGCCGCGCCATCACCACCAGAGGCGGTGTTGTCGAGAATCTTCACATTGCTGAGCGTGACATCGGCACGGCCGTTCACCAGCAGCGCACCGCCCGATCCCAAGCCACCACCGCCGCCATCGGCACCATCGCCACCGGCGGCCAGGCCGCCTTTCAGTGTGAGGTTGGTCACCTGCACCAGAATGCGCGGGCCACCAGCATCGTCACTCGCACCCGCCACCAGCAACTGGTGCTGGCCCAGCCCGTCGAGCACATAGTTGTTGCCGCGCAGGGTCACGGTATTGAGTAGCGGCGGCAGCGAATCGCTGAGCGTGATGTTGGCGCGGATATCAATGAAGTGCGCCCCGCCCGTGGCATTCGCATCCAGGATGGCCTGGCGCAACTGTGCCTCATTGGTGGCTACATAAGTGGCGGCATGGGTGGTTTGCAGCAAGGCAATCAGACAGGCCGCGGCCAGTGTTTTGCGGGCAAACGGGGGGCGTGACAAACGCTTCGGGGAAATTGACATGGCAAGCCAGCTTTTATTGTTATGGTGTTTTTATCGGGCAAGGCGAAAGCAGCAAGGCAGGCGTGCATGCATCGGAAACCCGTGAGTTCCGTATGCTTATACCTGAGCGAGTGAGGCAGGCCAATTGCCACCGCGCTGTAATCGGGCCGATGCCGGTAAAAATGCCACCGGCGGCGCTGCCCCCTGCCAGTCCGGCGCCCAACCGGTATACTCGCGCCGGTTATGGCCGGCCGTGTCCGGCCTCAGGTTTTTTACGGCACACCCACGGTGGCGGCCTGCCCGCCCCGTCTCACCCCCGCAAGGTAGTTACAGATGGCCCAGTACATCTACACGATGAACCGTGTTTCGAAGATCGTTCCGCCGAAACGCGAAATCCTCAAAGACATTTCCCTGTCGTTCTTTCCCGGCGCCAAGATTGGCGTGCTCGGCCTGAACGGCGCCGGTAAGTCCACGCTGCTGCGCATCATGGCCGGCGTGGATACCGACATCCAGGGCGAAGCCCGCGCCCAGTCCGGCATCAAGATCGGCTACCTGCAGCAGGAGCCGCCGCTCGACCCCGCCAAAGACGTGCGTGGCAACGTCGAAGACGGCGTGCGCGAAGCCCTCGATGCACTCAAGCGCCTCGACGAAGTGTTTGCCGAATACGCCGAAGAAGGCGCCGACTTCGACAAGCTCGCCGCCGAGCAAGAAAAGCTCGAAGGCATCATCCAGACCTGGGACGCGCACAACCTCGACAACCAGCTCGAGCAAGCCGCCGACGCGCTGCGCCTGCCCGCCTGGGATGCCGACGTCACCAAACTCTCCGGGGGCGAGCGCCGCCGCGTCGCGCTCTGCCGTTTGCTGCTCTCCAAGCCCGACATGCTGCTGCTCGACGAGCCCACCAACCATCTGGATGCCGAATCCGTTGCGTGGCTCGAACGCTTCCTCAAGGATTTCCCCGGCACCATCGTCGCCATCACCCACGACCGCTACTTCCTCGACAACGTGGCCGAGTGGATTCTCGAACTCGACCGTGGCCACGGCATTCCCTGGCAGGGCAACTATTCCAGCTGGCTGGAGCAGAAGAGCGCCCGCCTTGAAACCGAACAGCGCCAGGAAGAAGCCCACACCAAGGCGCTCAAACGCGAACTGGAGTGGGTGCGCCAGAACGCCAAGGGCCGGCAGAGCAAGAGCAAGGCGCGTATGGCCGCTTACGACGAGCTGGCCAGCAAAGAATTCCAGAAGCGTGCCGAAACGCAGGAAATCTATATTCCGCCCGGCGAGCGCCTCGGCGATCTCGTGGTCGATGTGAAAAACATCGCCAAAGGCTTTGGCGACCGCCTGCTGTACGAAAACGTGAACTTCACCGTGCCCAAGGGCGCCATCGTCGGCATCGTCGGCCCCAACGGTGCGGGTAAAACCACGCTGTTCCGCATGATTACCGGCGAAGAAAAGCCCGATGCCGGCGAAGTGATCGTGGGCGAGAGCGTGAAGGTGGCCTATGTCGGCCAGATCCGCGACACGCTCGACAACAAAAAGACCGTGTGGGAAGAAGTGTCCGGCGGCTTGGACATCATGAAGGTGGGCGATTACGAAATGCCTTCGCGCGCCTATATCGGCCGCTTCAACTTCAAAGGCTCCGACCAGCAGAAGCGCGTGGGCGAACTTTCCGGCGGCGAGCGCAACCGCTTGCAGTTGGCGAAGATTCTGTCGGCCGGCGCCAACGTCATCCTGCTCGACGAACCCTCAAACGATCTGGATGTGGAAACCCTGCGCGCGCTGGAAGAAGCCATTACCACCTTCCCCGGCGTGGTCATGTGCGTGAGCCATGATCGCTGGTTCCTCGACCGTATTTGCACGCACATCCTGTCGTTCGATGGCGATGAAGTGGAATGGTTCGACGGCAACTACACCGAGTTCGAGGACTACCGGAAGAAGAAGCTGGGCAGCAATGCCGGGCCGCATCGGATCAAGTACAAGAAGATTGGTGGTTAAGCCAGAAATGGTCATGCGCCACTTGGTGCTGGTAGTGATGCTGGCTGTCGGGAGTTCGTGCTGGGCTGATGTTGATGCCCAGCACGAGCCTGGCAAACTCGTGATCGTATCGAGTGGTAATGTCCGTTACCCCGCCGCGGCGGCTCATCAAAGGTTGTCCGGGAAGGTCAACGTGCGTTTGCGAGTGGCGCCTGATGGGGCTGTTAGCAAAGTTGCACTTGTCCAGAGCTCCGGTCACAAGTTGTTGGATGATCAGGCCCTGATCGCTGCATTTACATGGAAATTCAATCCGCTGCCAAAAAATTCGGAAACTCGTGATCGCTTTGCGATTCTGCCGATCACTTTTGAAGAGGGACCGCTTGATGGCGACGGATTTGGCTTGGTATTGCCTTATGTTCGGTATCCGCTGCTTTCGCGGATGCTTAATGAAAAGGGACGTTTGATCTTGAAAGTCAGGTTGTCGGAGTCATTGCGGGTTGAGGAAGGCAGCATGCTTTTGTCGTCAGGGTTTGATCGTTTGGATAGTGCTGCTCTTGCAGCGGTCAAAGATTTTTCTTTCTTTCGAAAGAATGAAAATGAGCGAATGAAGTCAGAGTGGCGATATATTGAGATCATCTTTGATGGTGAAGTGTCATCAAGGCTCCTGCCGTCTGCTCCTGATGTTTAGTGGGTTGGAGAAAGAGTATTCAGTTTTTGGGGCGTTGAAATCCTGAGCGTCATGGCATGGAAGCGCAAATAAAGGGGAAGAAAGGGGTCGGGAAGATAAGGGGGCGGCTAGCCTTCTTTGGAGAGGTGGACGAAACGTGGCGCACGAGACTAGTAGCATGCTTTCTCTTCTCTCCGACCATCTGCCTTCCGGCAGCTCACTCAAAGGCAGTCAGAAGGTTCGCGTGATGTCGGAGGCGTGGGCGGCCAAGCATGTTTTCTGCCCTGCCTGTGGTCGGGAGCTGCACTCGCTCAAGGCCAATCAGCCTGTGGCCGATTTTGAGTGTGGTCAGTGCCGGCGCCAGTACGAGCTCAAGAGCAAAGCCGGCCTCTTCGGCAAGAAAATAGTGGATGGCGCCTACGCCACCATGATGCAGCGGCTCAGCGACGAAAGTGCCCCTAATCTGCTCCTGCTTTCTTACGAAAAAACGTCATTCAAGCCGCTGGGATTTTTTGCCATCCCCAGCCGGTTTTTTCGCCCGGTAGCAATTGAGAAGCGCAAGCCATTGTCCGACTCGGCGCGTCGTGCGGGCTGGGTGGGCTGCAACATCTTGTTGGGCGAAATTCCGTTGGCAGGGCGGATTACCTATATCCAGCACCAGTCAATGCGTCCCAAGGCGCAGGTGATGGAAGAGTGGCGCATGGCGGACGATATCGCCCAAGCCCGCCTGGAGACCAAGGGCTGGCTGCTCGACGTGATGCTCTGCGTGGATTCCATCGGGAAGCCGGCGTTCACGCTGGCTGACGTGTACCGCTTCGAGACGCATCTGGCGGCACGTCACCCCGGCAATAATTTCGTTCGAGACAAGATTCGCCAGCAGTTGCAGCGGCTGCGCGATATTGGCTATTTGCACTTCACCGGGCGTGGCCACTACCGGCTAGCTCATGCCGCTGAATAAACCGGAGCATGCAATGAAACTGACTGCCACCACCGTGCAGGAACTTCGCCGGATTCTTGATGCCTTACCGGCGGAGGCAGAGGTGTCGTTCGCTGGCGAATCCGGCCTTGCGGTCCTCCTTCAGCACAACGCCGCGGGCCGTGCAGTGGTGTCGATTGACCATATCGGCTTCGACGTGCCAGAAAGCGCGTAATGAAGTTTCGCCCGCACCTTGCAGAGATGTGGAGCGATTCCAGGCCAAGCCTGACGCATCATGAAGCGCCTCGGCATGACCTACAGGAACTCCGTCAGGCCAGATCCATCTGGGGGAGTGATGGGGGTCACAAGCGCTTCCTCGCTGCTGCCGATACAGTGCTGGTAGGTTCCGCCTCCGCCCATTACGCTGAAAAATCCCTGACCCGTCACCAGACTGCGGCGAACGGCAAGCTCATAGGGGCCACTCTCATGAGCCAACACGAGAGTCAATCTGCCGTAGGGGCGAATGATTGGCGTAAACACATCGCCGAGATGGAGATGGTCCGTGACCTCGTTCAGCTGAACACTGCTGTCCGTCTCCTGTATTTCCTGCATCACCTCAGGTGACAAAAACGGCAGCGACACATCGGGCAATGACAGCACGCCATTACTCACGGTGACGTTCACCCGCTGCGAGTAGTCAGGGTATTCGCACTGATAGTTCCCATCAGGCAGCCAGGCCCGCAGCCGTGTGGGGCTGATATGGGAGCGCGGCTCGAACACGGGGAATCCCGTGCATTGCCAGCGGTTTTGGTTGATCGCCACATCGCCACTGCCATCGGCGCGGAAATCAACACGCAACGTCACTATGTCTGAAAGGGAAAAGGTGGGAAGCCCGGTAATGAGGCCTGCACTTGGCGAGAGCGTGGCCGCGGCGATGGGTGAGCCGGGCTGCAAAAAATCTGCTTCACGACCGATGCGGATGACGGAGGTATCGGCCGCATCACGCACCCACCCCTGCGAGGCACCGGCCAGCAAAGTCAGGCGGCCAAACTCGCCAGAGGCAGAAAAGCTGCCGTCTGGGAGAATGGTCAGTTGCGCAGGCGTGGGGGTTCCGATGCCCGGAAATGCTTGCTTGCAGGACAGTGGATAGTTGCCGTCAAAACGTTCACCAATGTAGCGGTCGACCAGAGGAATTTGAGCTGTTGCGGTTTGCACGCGTTTCTGGAACTGCTGCACTGCCAGTGCAATCACCTCGGGCAAGGGCACTCGTCGATGACTCGAGCCGGGGTAAAGCGCGGAGCCTATCGTCGTGCCGGCCCGCAGGCCATCCAGCGCCCCATCCGAGAAATCTGCCGCCACCGCATCGATCAGGTCCAGCAAGGCGCTGCAGGTTGGGCCGGCGACGCAGTCGGGCTGCTCCTGCGCTCCCTGCCAAAAGGCATGCTGTGCCAGACCCGCAAGCTGGTTGGCATAGGCACCGGCCCAGCTGTCGTCATCTGGCAGGTCGGTGGGGTCGTCCACCATGACCGGCACATCCAGATAGGAACTGCCGGCGGCTGGACTGAAAATGGCGGCCAGTTCGGTTTCGGCCTGCGTGATCACGGCGGGCGTGAGTGCGCCTGTACCCGCCAAGGCGCGGGCGCGCTGGTAGATGATTTCCGTAAAGGCGGTCACGGTAACCTGGGCGCGCGGACCGACACTGACGGCGTGTAGGCTGCGGCCTGCCGGCAAGGGGCGGAATTGGCCCATGCCTTCGTCGAAATAGCGGGCCTCGGGCACGCCCTGCAGCTCAATAATAAAGCCGACTTGGTTGGCCGGCAGGTTCACGGCCACACTACCACTGCTGCCCACGACCCCTTGCCCAAGGACGGCGCCCTGGAGGCTGAGTACGCGCACCACGGCCCCCTGTACTTTGCCCAGCGACGGGGTGACGTCCATGGAGGTGGTGGCAACATCGGCGCGGTAATCGTCTCCGCAGGCGGCCAGCAGCGTCAGCAGCACAGCTGACAAGAGTACATTCAGTCGTTTCATGGTCATCCCTGACAGATTCCTGCCGCGACTCTAGCCCATGAGCGCCACAAAAATACATCTCTGGGGTGGTGGGGCCAAAGAATGACGAGCCCGGAGTCGCCACAACCTGCCTTTGTCGTATGACGTGCCAGGCGCGGGGTCGACGGGCCGCATGAATGGCGCACAACAAACAAAGCGGTCCAAACAAAGCTGGCGGAGTCAGTTGATTGGGCTGCTGGTGACGCCGTCATGCTTCGTTTGATGCGTTTCGACGTATAAAGAGCGTATTTCTCATGATGACGGGCGCTAGCAGGAGAGTGGCGTGAAATGACAAACCCGGCACCGCTTCTTATCGCCGCTGCGCAATGCCTGAGCGGGTGCGCCCCTTCATCCGCCTTCCGGCACTTCCCGCAAAAGACGTCAGAAAGTCCATGCGATGTCGGAGGCGCAGGGAGCAGGCTTATTCTCTGGACTCACTTGTGGGGGCATGCAGCCAACACCCGATCATCGTCACCCCTCTGGACGCTACCCGACAATGCCTGACCTCTCGCTGCAGATATGCCGCTTCACCTTGGCCTTCATCTGGATGTATCAGGGCATCGTGCCCAAGTGGCTGGGGCCGCATGCGGATGAACTGGCCATCAACATGGCGACAGGTGCAACGCTGGAGCAGGCCGTGCAGATCTCCCGAGTGGGCGGCACGCTTGAAGTGATGTTCGGTGTGCTGGTGTTTGTGGCGTGGCGAAAGCCATGGGTGTTTGCGCTGTCGGCGCTGGGCATCGCGCTGCTGCATGCTGTTGTCGTGGTGTTCCAGCCTGCGCTGCAACTGGCTGCATTCAATCCCGTCATCATCAATGCCGCCATCATGGCGCTCTCACTGATTGGTCACGAGCGCGCGCGTGCAGCGCAACAGCGCTGAAGAATTTTTTGGCCGAAAATAGAACGATGGCGTTTATTTTTCGGCCCTCATAGAGCCCTGCTTTCATCAAGCATCAGATCGTGATGCCCCGCCGGGCCAGATAATCGAACAAGCCTTTGGGCTGATAGCCCTTGGCCAGCCACTCCAGTTTTTCCTGTTTTCGCATCAGCGTCAGCACACTCTCGTCGAGCACTTCATTCGTGATCTTCGTTGGAGTGTTGTCGATAGGCCGATCAACCGGGTCCATCAACTGATACAGACGGTTCTTCACAGTTTCATCGTGGCAAACACATACACCAGAGCCATTTGCAGGCAGCGGGCTGATCGTCAGTCCGGCTTGGTGTGCTTTTTCGGCCATCCACAGCAAAGTTTTTCGTGCGAGTCCGTTGTCGTGATAGCCGCCGCCGATATCGGCATGAGCGCCGATAAACCAGCGTTGCTCCAGCACTTGCTGTGGATTCTTGGGCGTACCGTCTTCGTTCAGGCTTTGCTCCCATGGCGTGTGCAAGAACAGCTTCCGGCGCTCGCAGATGGCCACGGCCTGATAGGCGTTCGACACCGTGCTCGACAGGGTGGTGTCGTGAAACTGGCTGAACCGGCTGATGAAAAGGCCAGGCAATAGCGGATTGCCCAGTGCGCCCACGGTATCGAATACACCGATAAAGTGGATACGGGTGGTTTGCTCGACGGCATGTGCGCCGCGAAAGCGGGTGGCAATTTCTTTATCGGGATGCGATTTGGCGTTGGTGTTGCGATAGAAGCGGTAAGCGTCGTCGATGCTGGCGGCGCTGTTTGTGCGCAAGATGCCACATTTTCGGATCATGCCGCCGAGGCTGCGCACGGCGAAGGCGCCGCGGCTGAAGCCGAAAAGATAAATCTGGTCGCCGGGGGCGTAGTTTTTTATCAGCCAGGCATAGGCTTCCTTGATGCGGTCGCTGGTGCCGCTGCCGGAATACCCTTCGTAAAGATCTTTGAGCTTGTTGCCGGTAGCGCCGACGCCCTCCGAGTAATGCACCAACTGGAACGGGCCCGATCCTTCTTTTATTTCTGGGGTTGCGCTACGCAGTTGGAAAACATTGGTGGGGGCCGGATGGCCCTTGTCGTGCTGGGTGGGTTCGTTCCAGGTGCCGTCAATAAAAATGGCAAGCCGCTTCATTTTCTCACTCCCTTGATGAATGTGCCGCATGACGTCTTGCGGCGAAGCGAGGCAACCTTGCCTCCGCTGAAAGTGGTTTTAGCAGACCTGCCGCTGTTCTTGCAATTGCAAGCCCGGCAAACCGGCTTGCACGCTTTATGCCGCGACTACAGCGGCGTTGTAGATGCCACCATGATGCGGCGTCTGGCGTGAGCTGATTTGCATGGGCCATATGATCGTGCGCGTGGAAATCAGTGCGGGCGAACGAATGCCAACTCAAGAACTACTCACTGATAGTCCTTGAGTTGCGCATTAAGACCATAGGCCGTATGCATTTTGAGGGCCATGGCTCAGGCTGTCATCGCACTCACGGCGCGCCGCACCACGGGAGCCACCAGTGTCACGGTCGGGAAGGCGATGGGCCAGGTCATCGCGCAACTGCGCAGCCAGTGCGCCAGAAAATCTGGCGACAGGCCTTGCGTGGTCATCAGCACAAAGGCCGATACCACGGCCGTCATGATGGCCGAGAGGAGTGCGCCAAACAGCAGCGGGGCGAAGCGGGCGGGAATTTTCATGATCTATCTCCGGTGGTTTGCAAGGGCGTTGCGGTGGATCGCTGAGGGTGATGTCAGGGCAGCAGCAGGCCGTGCACCAGCCATCCGCTCAGGTAAAGACCAAGGCCGAACACGCCATGGGTGACCAGACTCTGCTGCCTCGCCGCCACAGGGTTGGGGGTGCGGCGCGCGGCCAGTCCGGCGCCCATGCCGGGCTGCATCAGCAGGAAGGGCGCGGCCACAGTGCCGATGCCCACCAGCAACGCCGGCTCGGGAGTGGGGTGTGTCACCCAGTCCATGCCCCAGCCGGCGAGTAGCAGGCCGGCGAAAGCGATGCCCGTCAGGTAGTGCACGGCCCCGCCGAGCAGGCGCTCCCCACGTATGGCGTCGGCCACTTTGATGGACGGATGACGGAAACGTCCGTGCGTCATGTGGCCGACCCAGCGTCCGACGAGCCCGTAGTCGGGCCGGGGAATGCCGAGCCAGCGTTCGCGGACGACACCCCAGATATCCATCGTCACAGTGGCGCCGATCCCGATCATTACGGTGCAAAGCAAGATGTTCATGATCCCTCCGGATGCTTGTTTTGATGCGGTACGATGGGCAGAGTGCTACTTCAAGTCGACTTGAGGTCAAGGGGATGCAGGAGCTGGATATTGCCGAGGTGGCAAAGCGGGCCGGGGTGCCGGCGTCGACGCTGCGCTACTACGAAGAGCGGGGGCTGATTGCGTCCATTGGCCGCCAGGGGTTGCGTCGTGTGTTCGCGGCGGGGGTGCTGGAGCGGCTGGCGTTGATTGCGCTCGGGCGTGCGGCGGGGTTCTCGTTGGAAGAAATCGCGCGCATGTTTGCACCCGGCGGCCAGCCGCAAATCGATCGGCACTTGCTGGCCACCAAAGCGGACGAGCTGGATGCCACGATCCGCAAGCTCACGGCCATGCGTGATGGCTTGCGCCACGCGGCCGTCTGTCCCGCTCCCAGTCATATGGAGTGCCCGACCTTTCGCCGTCTGCTCGGGCTGGCGGCGTCGGGAAAGGCAAAATCGTCGAACAGCACGCGGTCACGCAAGCAGTCATGAAGATGCTTGTGAGTGAGTCTGATAAGCCCTGCTTTTGCGATGTCGCACAATATAGTGTCGGTAATTCTGCATTTTTTCCGTCCTCATCTACTCCGGAATCCAGTCATGACCTCTCCCATCAAATTCAGCAACGGTGCTACATACGAACGCTTCATGGGCATCTGGAGCCAAAAGGTAGGCCATGCCTTTCTCGACTGGCTTGCGCCGCCAGAGGGTGCGCATTGGCTTGATGTTGGCTGCGGTAATGGAGCCTTTACGGAGCTACTGGTTGAACGCTGCTCGCCCTCTGCGATTGAGGGCATCGATCCTTCCGGGCCGCAGCTTGCTTTTGCGCAAGAGCGCCCCGCGTTGCGTAGCGCCGTGTTTCAGCAAGGTGATGCAATGGCGCTGCCTTATGCCGACAACAGCGTCGATGCTGCCGTGATGCCGCTGGTGATTTTCTTTGTGCCCGACCCTGCGCTGGGTGTGACGGAGATGGTGCGCGTGGTACGCGCGGGTGGCAGTGTGTCGGCCTATGCCTGGGACATGCCGGGCGGAGGATTTCCGTATGCGCTTTTGCAGTCGGCCTTGCGCGAGTGTGGTGTCGAGGTGCCGGTGCCACCGAGTGCGCAGGTGTCGAGTCTGGCATCACTCACTGCGCTCTGGTCGGCAGCCGGCCTTCAGGAGGTTGCCACGCACACCATTACAGTCGAGCGTACGTTTGCCGATTTCGAGGACTACTGGACAACCGTGCAAGGAGGTCCGAGCGTGAGCGGAGCACTGGCCTCGCTGGGTGCGGAGGCGGCGGGTGCACTCCAGTCCACCGTGCGTGCACGCCTGCCTGTTGCGGACGATGGCAGTATCACCCTCAGTGCACGTGCCAATGCCGTAAAAGGCCGCGTGCCGGTCTGAACACTCCAGTGTTGCCAAGGGAGGCTGATCTTTTTGGCAAGGTGATCAGCCGGCTCCTGTGGTGCTTCAGATTTTATGTTTTCAGGTTTTTGCGCCGAACTCGATTTCCAGTGCGGTATCACTTAGCACTTCTACTTTCATTTGCTCGCCAAAGTACGCCCCTACGCCGCGGCAAAGTCCTGCAAAAATGTGGATGAGGCCGCGCTTGGATTGGTAGTGCACGCGCAGGCGATTGCTGCCGATGCTCTCGTAGGTAAAGCGTGGTGGGCTGGAGTTCTTGATGGACTGCGTCACCATCACGTGCACGGCATCCATGCCCGCAATGAAGTCGCGCGCATTCGAAAAGCGGTTGCAAGTAGACGGATAGACGCGCGGCGCGTAGGTGACGCACCAGAAGTGTCCGAAGGCGTCGGCCAGCTCGATATGGCTGTTGAAAAAACGCTGCTGGGCTTGGCCGAAAATTCCCACCGCAATGCTGTCCTCCACGTCAGAGAAGGCGGTAATCACACCTTTTTCAGGTGCGAGGCCGGCGGCAGCCGTCATTTCGCGCCAGTCGGCGGCGCTGACGCCTTTGGTGTCAGTGAGCATCTCGCGCAGGCAAACGAGTATGGTTCCCTTCATGGAGGTTCCTTGGGTAGGGATTCAGGAGTGGGGGCATTGGCAGGCGGCAAGTCTGCGCAGGGGCATGAAGCTCACGCAACCAGACAATCCTGTTCTTCAGGCTCAGTCAGATGTTCGCAGCGGACATGCCGATGGACGGGGCGTCGGTGTTGCCGTGTGCCGCAAGCCCGGCACGACAAGCCGGAGAGGCTCCGGTATTGTCACGCTTCCCTGCTGTCCAGAACGGATACTGCCATGCCGCTTGATGCCATCCGCTCCATTGGCGCAAAGATGTTCCTCAACAAGTATTTCGAGGATTTCGGTGAGGTGATTGATGTGGATATCGATCCGAAGGCGAACACGGCGGTAATGAAGGTGGCGCTCAAGGGGGAGCCGGCACCCGTGCGGTTGGATGTGGACTACCGTGTCGAGCCCGACGCATTCGTGGTGGTGCATTTCCGCTGTGAGCGCGAGTGGATTGCCAATGCGCTGAACCGCTTTCTGGGGGGCAAGCGTTTCGATATCAGCAGCAGTATGACCCAGGCGGCACTCAACTTCTTGTTGTGATGGCCTGCGCTCAGGTATGTCTCTTCTCTTGGGGTAACGCTCTGCCTTGCCCTTGCGGTGGGCGATTATGGGCATGCCCGACTATATGCGCCGTTTGCAGAAGCTGGTTAAGCGATAGTGGAGCCGTTGCGTACCCGCATGAGCTGTCGCAGCAATAGCGGCAGCAGGCCAGCCAGCGTGAGCACGGCCAGCGTGCGCAGATCGAGGATGTCGGACGTGCCCGTCAATGTGGCCAACGTGCGCCCTGCCAGCACAAAAAGAATGTCTAGCGGCAGCATGCCGATCAGCGTGATCACAAAAAAGCGACGGGCCGGCATGCGTGTCATGCCCATCAGCAAGTTCACCAAAAAATACGGTGGCGTAGGTGCCAGGCGCAGTGCGAGCAGGTAAAAATCGCCGTCCCGCTTCAGGCCGCGATTGATTCGCGCAATCATGTCCGGCCAGCGCGCTTCCAGCGTCGGCCGGAAAATATGCCGAGACATCAGCATGGCGAGAGTGGCACCGCTACTGCTGGCCAACGCCACCAGCAGGAGTGCCTCGGCAAAATCGAAAAGCGAGCCAATGACGAGCGTCAGCACGGTTGCCGCTGGAACGGAAAAAGTGGTGGCCAGCACAAACACGATAAAAAAGCCCGCATAGGCGGCCAGCGGGTGATCGTTCACCTTGCCGGACAGCTCCTGATGATGTGCCTGTAGCTCGGTGAGGCTGAGCCAGTGACTGCTCCAGAGCAGCCACATGCCGGCGAGTGTGACCAGCAGCGCCGCGAGGGGCAGCAGGTGGCGACGCAGCGATTCAGGCAGGGCGGGCGGAGGCATGAGTGTCGTGGCGGCGAGAAGGGTGGTGCCAAGCATAGCCTGCGTGGCCCTGAGACGGCGTGCGGTAGACCGCAGTGCTTTTTTGCAGGCGAAAAAAAACCCGGCATTGCCGGGTTTCTTCGCTAGCTGCGTATCAGGCCTTTAGAGGGGCTTGATGTTCGCTGCTTGCTTGCCCTTCTGACCCATGGTCACGTCGAAGGACACTTTCTGGTTTTCCGCGAGGGAGCGGAAGCCGTCAGCCTTGATCTCGGAGAAGTGAGCGAACAAATCTTCGCCACCGTCGTCCTGAGTGATGAAGCCAAAGCCCTTCGCATCGTTGAACCACTTTACAGTACCGGTCGCCATTAATTTTATACCTTAGAACAGAGAAAGTGCATGAGCACAGAAATGCATTGCGCTGAACAAGAGAAATTAAAGGCTTGGAGTACTGGCGAGAGCTAGAACTGACAAAAATTATTTCTGCCTGCGAGGCATGCGAAGGGGATATTGACAGGTATTCCCCTCGTGTCAAGCAACTTTGTTCTGGCGCAAAGCCAGTGTTTCCGCGGGGCAGACAGGGCAGAATGAAGCTAATGCCTGCAATTACAGGGAGTTATGCCCGGAAATGAGCTATCGCGACCAGATTGCTGCCTTTGTTGATGCGTTCAATGTGGATGACCTGGAGGCCGTCATGCGTTGTTTTGCTGCCGACGCGGAGTACATCACGCTAGAGGGACGGCATTGCCGGGGCAAGGCGGCCATCCGGGCCGAGTTCGAGGCGCAGTTTGCGGGCCGATATGGCCGTTTGCGCTTTGTGCGTGAGCGTTTGCTCGTGGATGAGGCGCAGCAGGAGGCAGCGGTGAGCTGGCGTTGCGAGCACCTGCTGGTGCCGGGCGCTGACGCCACAGCGCTGCGCTGGTTGCAACGCTCGCTGAGTGTGGTGACGGGGCGGCGACCGTATTGGCAGGGGGTCGATCTTTTCCGTTTTCGCGATGGCCTGTTGATCGGCAAATACACCTATGGCCAAACGCGGCTGCCGCTCTTCCATCGCGGCGATTGAGTCCTTAGGCTATTCCCATGAATTTTCACCACGGATTTTTTCATGCAGAGCAAAATTGATCTCACAGTTTCAGGTTTTATCGGCCTTGCGGCCCGTCCGGTTGAAGATGAGGAGCTGGTCTGGGGAAATGGCAATATCGCGCAAGGGCTGGTGCAGCTCGACGCGCTGGTGATGCTGGATCCGCTCGCCGATGAAGACTTTGGTGCGGATGTCACGTTTCGCCTGACGGAAAAATTCCTGCCCAATCGCGCCGCCCAGCGCTGCATCGAGTTTCCGCTTCAGGTGGGCGCTGACGAGCCGCTGGTGATTTTTTCGGCCGAAGATGAAGAGCCTGTGCCGTTGGATCTGGAGCCTGGTGATTACACGGTCATTTACGAGGTCTGCCTCTCTCGCGAAGTCTTTTATGTGCTGACCTTCATCAAAGGCGCACTGCCCCATGCCAGCGCCCGCAAGGACGATGGCTGGGGTTTGAAAAAAGGCGTGCCACTGACGGCCGGGGTCTTCTGAGTTTTAAGCGCTGGCTGAAAAGAATTGTTCAGCAAGCAGTTGATAAGGTTCTGAATTACTCCAGATTTTTTGGGCTTGGCGGCGTGCTGAAAAACGCCCCTCCCGGGCTTTTTCAGCACGCAATGTAGGCGCAGGTCCGAAATCGCTCCATGCTGAATCAATCACTCAACCGTGATTGATTCGAGGCCCGGATATGCTTGGCCGGGAAACAGCTTGCTGAAAAGAATTTTCCAGCAAGCTGTTAGTCCTTCGGTCAGCGCGGCCCGCAAGAGATGATTCAGAGCCCCCGTGGCAAGAGTGCTTGCTGTGATGAAAAAACGCCGCTCACTGAGCGGCGTTTTTCTTGGCCATTACCATGGCAACAATCTGGTTTTCAATGGCGATGCGTGCGGCCACAACCGGTAATGCCTCCACACGGGCCAGCCAGCCGGCAGTGAGCGGCCAGCGTTGTGCATCAATCGTGTAGTCGGCAATGCGCGCATTGATGAACTGCGAGGCAACGCTGATATCGCCCACGCTCACCGCATCACCAAACAAGAATCCGGAGGCGGGGGCCTGCGTCTCCAGATAATCCAGTGCGGCAGGCAGTAGTTCATTAATCGAGCGCTGTACGCGAGCC
>JAUXNL010000112.1 GCA_030684415.1 Moraxellaceae bacterium
CCCGGTCCGAGGCATAAGCCGCAACGAGCATCCGTGAAACAGGGCAAGCCCCCTGCCCTATCACCGCAGATGCTGGTATTTTCTGGCAGAGCCACATACTTGCAGCAACGCTCAGACAGCTTTAACAGCTTGCTGAAAAACGCCCATCCGGGCTTTTTCAGCCCGCGATTCCGGCACATGTCCGGAGTCGCTCTACGCTGAATCAATCACTCACTTCACAAACCACTCACTGCACAGACAAGGAGTCTTCATGACCAACCCCTATGCCTCGCCCGGCGCCGCCGTTGCCGACAATGACAGCGATGAGCGTTATCAACCCCGTATTTTCAGTACGCAAGGCCGTATCGGCCGTATCCGCTATCTTGCCTACTCCAGCATTGTCACTTTCCTGCTGGCATTTGCACTCGGCATCATAGGGGCGCTTGCGCTTCCTGCACTAGCCGGATCGGAAAACAATGCCGCCATCATGGTGGTGCTGGGCCTGGTGTATATCCCGATCGTCGCCGGCTCACTCATCATGACCAAACGGCGCCTGAACGACCTCGACAAATCAGGCTGGCTCAGCCTGCTGATGCTGGTGCCCTTCGTTAATTTCTTTCTGGCGCTCTATGTCGTGTTCTGGCCGGGCTCCGCCGGCAGCAACAGCTACGGCCCGAAACCCATCCCCAACAGTGGATGGTTGATCCTGTTTGCACTTATCCCGGCGCTAATTGGAGTGCTCGCCGCCATCTCCATCCCGGCCTACCAGAAATACCAGCAGAAAGCGGCTGCTGCCAACGAGCGGATGCAGCAGTTGCAGGAACTCCAGCAAGAGCAGTTGCAAGAGTTTGAACAACTGCAGCAGCCGTGACGGTTCACGCCTGCATGAGGCTCACAGCAACCTGGGTACTTTAAGCCGTCGGCTTGAAGTGCCCAGTGCCGTTGAAGAGCGTGCTCCGGGCACACGAACGGCGTTCGATATCGACTCGCATGCCCCTTACAACCCTTCGAGAAGCGCGAAGCGCTTGATCAAAGGCATGAAACCGCACGGCAAGGGATTATCAAAAAGCGGGCTCAGTACAGCCCTGTTAACCGAGACGCGGCAGGAATGATTGCCCATAAAAAAACCGGCTGAACGCCGGTTTTTTTATGGACAACAAGCGCCGGATTACTTGACGTAGAACGTCTCCAGCGGCGGAAAGCCGTTGAACTCTACCGAACTGTAGGAGTTGGTATAGGCACCTGTGGTCATCCAGTACAAGCGGTCACCGACGGTCAGGTTCAGCGGCAACTGATAGCCGGAGTTCTCGTACATGATGTCGGTGGAGTCGCAAGTCGGGCCGGCGAGCACAACGGTGCCAGTCTGCGGATTGCCTTCAAGTTTTTCCATGTAAATGGGGTACTTGATCGACTCGCCCATGGTTTCCATCAAGCCCTGGAACAGGCCCACATCGGTATAGACCCAGCGATTGAGGTCGGTACGTGACTTGCGTGAAATCAGCACCACTTCCGACACCAGCACGCCCGACTCACCCACCAGCGAACGGCCCGGCTCAAGGATGATTTCCGGCAGATCGTCGCCGTAGTCATCACGCAGGTAGCGCAGGATTTCCTCGGCATACACATTGATCGGATTCACTTCCGAAATGTAGTTGGCCGGGAAACCACCGCCCATGTTGATCATCTTCAGCTCGATGCCTTCCTCAAGCTTCATCCAGTCGAACATGTATTTCACTTTCGACAACGCCGCATCCCAGACTGCAATGTCTTTCTGCTGCGAGCCAACATGGAAGGAAATACCGTACGGGATAAGGCCGTTCTGCTTGGCCATCATCAGCAGGTCGATGGCCATATCAGGGTGGCAGCCGAATTTGCGTGACAGCGGCCACTCAGCGGTCTCGCCGCCTTCCACGAGAATGCGCACGAAGACCTTGGAGCCAGGCGCATTGTCGGCAATGTTTTGCAGATCGGCCTTGGAGTCGGTGGCAAACAGGCGGATGCCTTTTTCGTAGGCGTATTTGACGTGGGCCGCTTTCTTGATGGTGTTGCCGTAGGAAATACGGTCCGGGCTGACGCCGGCATCCAGCACCTTGTTCAGTTCAAAAATCGAGGCGGTGTCAAAACTGGAGCCAAGATCACGCAGCAGCTCGATCACCGGCAACCCGGGATTGGCCTTGAGCGCGTAATGCACCTTGGCCATCGGGAAGCAACCCGTCAGCTCTTCGTACTTTTGCTTGATGATCTCGAGGTCGACCACCAGGAAGGGGGTTTCCTTGGTATCAGCCACATCACGAATCTTTTTCCACTCTTCTTCAGTGCAGTAATCAGCCAGTCGCATCGCAATCACCCGTCAACACAATCGAATGAAAAGAGCCCCTGGAAACCGGCATGCCATAACAGCTTGGGAAATGACGGTTTCGAGAGGCTCTTTGACCTTGAGTCAGGTTGCTGCGACCGCTTGTGGCGGGGGCGCCCTGGCACTGACAGCGCGAAGGGTAATGGCAAAGGGGGGGTCAATCAAGCAGCGATTAGCCCGTTTGGCCAGTGATTCAGGGACGCCGGCCAACACGCATCGGTAAAGGCCAGCGCACGGTCCGTGCAAGCGTCGGTTCCCCCCACAAGGGCGCCAGTCGTGCTGCCAGTTCCTGCAGGGGATCAAGGCCGGTGGCCGCACGGCAACGACTGGTAGACGACCAGGTCCCGAGATAGCCGAGCAACTCTGCCAGCGTCCAGTCTGCGGTCATTTCCTGCGCCGGAAAGGCAAGTTCAGGCCAGGGAAAGTCGAGGTCGCGGTAGCCGGTTTCGACATGGGCACGCTCCGGCGGCCACCACGGCCCCATGGTGACCTGATGGTATTCCCGCAGTATCGGGTCGAGCGTCGCATTGATGCGCACACCGCTATAGGTCAGCAAAGCCAGCACGCCACCCGGTTTCAGGACACGAGCGGCCTCGGCATAAAAGGCCGGCAGGTCGAACCAGTGGGCCGCCTGCGCCACCAGAACCAGATCGACACTCGCCGAAACAAGACCACTCGCCTCCGCCGGTGCCATGGCAAAGCGCACATTGCGAGGCCCGGAGGCTGATGCAATCTGCTCCGCACTGGCATCGGTCGCGATCACCTGATCAAAATGGACGGCGAGACCCGCCGCCGCTTGCCCATTGCCTGTCGCACAATCCCAGGCCAGTGAGTGGCCGGGCGCCACTGCAGCCAGGTCAGCAAACAGTGGCGCCGGGTAGCGCGGACGGAATGCCGCATAGTCCGTGGCCAGCCCGGAAAAATGATCCTTGAACCCGCTCATGGATGCTGTCTCATGCCCTACGCATAGGCGTCGTGCTCATAACGACAACGCCCCGGCATGCGCCGGGGCGTTGTGTGTGCCCTTGCTATCCGCCTCAGAGATTGGTTTCGGCGTACTCCGCCAGAATCGAGCGCGGCACGCCATGCAATTGCAAATGCCCACCATGCCGGAAGCCTTTGAAGCGCTCGCTCATATACGTAAGGCCTGAACTGGTTGGTGACAGATAGGGCGTATCGATCTGCGCCAGATTGCCGAGGCACACCACCTTCGAGCCGTCACCCGCACGGGTGATGATGGCTTTCATCTGGTGCGGCGTCAGGTTCTGGCACTCGTCGATGAGAATCAGCGAGCGCTGGAAGCTGCGCCCACGAATGTAGTTCAGCGCCTTGAACTGGATGTTGGCTTTTTCCTTCACATACTCGATGGAGCCGGACGGGCTCGCATCATTGAGATGCAAGGCCTCGATGTTGTCGCTGATGGCGCCCAGCCAAGGGTCCATTTTTTCTTCTTCCGTGCCCGGCAGGAAGCCGTGCTCTTCTGCCAGCGGCGGCGTCGAACGCGTGGCGATGATCTTGTTGAAGCGCCGTTCGACTATCGTCATTTCGATGGCGGCGGCCAACGCCAGAATCGTCTTGCCGGAACCGGCGGGCCCGGTCAGCGATACCAGATGCACGTTGGGGTCCATCAGCAGGTTCAGCGCCAGAGCCTGATGGATGTTGCGCGGCGTCAGCCCCCAGGCTTGCTGGTTCATCAACTGCTCGCGTGGCAAGTCGGTGAGCACGACCTTTTCACCATCGATTTCACGGATACGGCCGACAAAACCTTCGTCGTCAATAATGAACTGGTTCAGGAAAAGCGAATCGCCAAAACTCTCACGCGGCACAAAATGCAGTGTCTCACCCATCCCCTGCACCGTCTCCACCGCTTTCACGCGATCCCAGAACGAGCCCTCCATTTCGTGATAGCCGCGCGCCAACTGCTTGATATCCGAGACCAGCTGGTCGTTATGGTAATCCTCCGCCGCCAGACCACAGGCACGCGCTTTCAGGCGCATGTTGATGTCTTTGGTCACCAGCACGACTTTCGTGTTGATGTCGGCCGCCTGCAAGGTCACCAACTGGTTGATGATCTTGTTGTCGTTGAGCTCGTTTGACAGATAGTCCTTACCCACCCCGTCCTGCATGTCCATCAGCACCGACAAGGTACCGAGGTGCGAGCGCGTGAGATCACGCCAGATGCGCACACCCTGGCGTATCTGCTCGGGCTCGGCATCACCGAGAATGGAGTCGATGAGTCGGATGGCCGCACGGCATTCGGCCGATACAGAGGCTTTTCCGGATTTGAGCTTGTCGAGTTCTTCAAGGACGGTCATCGGGATGATGACGCGGTGTTCTTCGAAATTCAGGACCGAGTTGGGGTCGTGAATAAGGACATTGGTATCGATGACGTAGGCTTTGCGGCGGGCGGAAAGATTGTCTTCCATGCTATTGATACCTGAACACGTTTTTTTGAGCGCAAGCGCGGCCGGGGATTGCAACGGATCCTGGTCAGATCTTCTCGTTTGCACCTTCCCGGTGGCCTCGCCACCCGTGTCAGGGATGCACCGACCATAACGCATTTATTGAACACATGAAAAGCCAGCAGACCAGAAAATGTGTGCCGGCCGTCGCAGCAGCAAGCGCATCACACGACCTTAACGAACGCAGACCGCACAGCATCAGGGAGAGAGCAACGCCAGTGGTGAAAGACGGCCGCGCAGCAATGACAAGCTCGCCTCCGGGCCGAAGTCTCGGGGCACATAATCCATGGGGGGTTTATCCAACGGCAACAAACTCAGACGCTGGTAAACTTCGGCCACCAGCTCACTGCAAAAGCCTCCGTGCCTGAAGGGCGCCGCTTCGTGCCCGCGCCACCAGACGCGCAGCTGTTTGAACACGAAATTGCAGTACGGAAGCGCCTGCCATTCTTGCAACAGTGGCCGCAAACACTGATAACGGCAATGGCCATGGCCGTCATCCACCAGACGCCTGACCGCCACCTCGCCGGTATAACTGGCCAGCTTTTCTGCCAGCGGCACCAGTTGCACACCGTCGCGGCAAGCACCCCGGTGAATGTCCGCCACTTTGTTGGCTCGCGTGGCCTCCCAGAGCAAGGGGACATTTCCGTATTCCGGCATGCGGATGACAATGCCGACATGTGACCAGTAGCTGCCGGTCCAGCATTGCACCAGCCGGGCCGCGAACGTCCGACCGGAAAAAAGCACCAGGTCACCACTTTCCAGATGGGCCAGACTGACCGCAGGACGGTCATCCAGCGAGGGCGGGCGACGGAACGCGTTCAGCATGGCGGTCACTCGTGCGATGACTTTCATGCCCGGCATCATCGACCCGCCGCGTGACAAGGCCTTGAATCTTGCGTCTCTGGCCCGTGACACTCTGGTGAACAAACGGTGACGGCGCGGAGGCGCTCGCTACCGGTATGCGGCCTGAGCCCAGACCGTCGCAGGACAAGCCGGATTGATTTCAGACGCTCTCTGGCCGTTTGCTGAAAACGCCCAGCCCGGGCTTTTTCAGCCCACGACTCCGCCACATGCCCAGAATCGCTCCAGGCTGAATCAATCACGCAAGCATGATTGATTCGCAACCCGGCTATCCCTTACCGGGAAGCAGCAGACTGAAAAGCATTATTCAGCCAGCGGCCAGGGCGTCTCTGAATAACCCGACACCTTGTCCTGTCGAAGCCTTTATTGCAGTGCGCAAGCCCTTCAACAGGACTCTGCTGTCCTGCCGACGGACGCAAACCCGGCCGGGCTTATTCAGAACCTCCCTAGGGAAAACCGGGCAGGGCCGGTAGAATCGCGCAGCCCCGGCCTCAGCAGGGCCGGACACTTACTCCCTTACCATCAGCTGTCACACCAGCTTAAACACCCGCGGAGCCACCCATGAGCCAGTTCGATAACGTCAGTGTCGTGAAAAAAGCCAATGTCTATTTCGATGGCAAGTGCATCAGCCACAACGTGCTGTTTGCCGATGGCACACGCAAATCCGTGGGGGTGATTTTCCCGTCCAGCCTGACCTTCAGCACAGGCGCTGCCGAAATCATGGAACTCAATGCCGGCCGTTGCCGCATCCGTCTTGCCGGCGCCAGCGAATGGACAGAGTACAAGGGGGGTGAGTCGTTCAGCGTACCCGCCAACTCGTCTTTCGATATCGAAACACTGGAGCTGCTGGATTACGTCTGCCACTTTGCCTGAGCGCAGGACGCAAATGAAAACAGGGGCCTTGCGCCCCTGTTTTTTTGCCACTTCCTGAAAAAAAACCCTGCACTACTAACAGCTTGCTGAAAAACGCCCAGCCGGGCTTTTTCAGCCCGCGATTCCGGCACATGTCCGGAATCGCTCCACGCTGAATCAATCACGCAAGCGTGATTGATTCGCGACCCGGCCATCCTTGGCCGGGAAACAGCTTGCTGAAAAGCATTTTTCAGCAAGCTGCTAATGTCGACGGGGATGTCCTGCGCTTGTCGAAAGGCTCCGCGCGAACGAAGCAGCAGCATGGCCTCCAGCCACCCCTGTCGTGCTGACACTTCATCAAGCCCCTGTCGCTGCATCGGCGTATTGTCTTGGCAGCTTGCTTAAAAACACCCATCCCGGGCTGTCACAGCCCGCGATTCCGGCACATGTCCGGAACCGCTCCGCGCTGAATCAATCACACAAGCGTGATCGATTCGCGACCCGGCCAGCAAGACAGACCCGACTCCTGACAGGCCTTAGTGTTAGTGGCGATGCACTTCCACCGTTACGTGCATCAGCTCGCGCCGACCTGACAACAGCCGTTTGTAATACTCCGGACTCTGCGGCACAGCGGCATACACCGACAGCACAGCAGCATAGGCTCGCGAGCCGACACGCACGATGTGCAGGTCAGTCACCCAGGTTTGCGCGTCCGCCTCAAGCGTGTGGCGGATGAAGTGCGGCAACTCGTCACTGGGCAGACGGTCCACCAACTGGGCCGCTGCATCGCGCAGCAAGCCTTGCGACCAATGCAGGATGATGGCCGCGCCGACAATCCCCGTCAGCGGGTCGAGCCAGCCCCAACCCAACGTCATCCCGGCAAGTAGCGCCACAATCGCCAGCACGGACGTCAGGGCATCTGCCAGCACATGCACATAAGCCGCCCGCAGATTGATGTCCTGATGCGATCCACTTTCCTTCGGTGACGACGGCCGCTCCGCCGGGTCGTGGTCGTGGTCGTGGTCGTGGTCGTGGTCGTGGTCGTGGTCGTGGTCGTGGTCGTGGTCGTGGTCGTGGTCGCCAGCATGGGAATGGGTATGGCCGGCGTCATGCAACCACTTGGCACAGAGCAGGTTCACCAACAGGCCGATGACCGCCACCACCAGCGCCTCACCAAAATGCACCGACTGCGGCGACAGCAGACGCTGCACCGACTCCACCACCATCGCCAGCGCCACAGCCCCCAATGCCAGTGCACTGACAAAGCCACCAAGTACAGCAATCTTGCCGGTCCCGAATGAAAAGCGCAGGTCGCCCTGATGCCGACGCATCAGGAAATAAGCCAGCGCGGCAATCAGGAAGGCCGCCATATGCGTGCCCATATGCCAGCCATCCGCCAGCAGCGCCATGGAG
>JAUXNL010000254.1 GCA_030684415.1 Moraxellaceae bacterium
TGTCCCTCACCCTAGCCCTCTCCCGGAGGGAGAGGGGATCGCAACTGCACCGGGATCGCGCGGTGGCTCCGCACAGACGCAACGCCGCTCTCAGGAAGCCGCCAAAGCAACATCGTCAACACTGGACCTTAACAACAGTCGCTTCGCAGGAGCCTGGCGCAACAAGGCCAGCGCTGAAGCAGAGCACGTCCCTCACCCTGGCCCTCTCCCGGAGGGAGAGGGGATCGCACCACCGCGCCAATCCCACAGGAGCAATACCGTCCGGATGAATCCGCCCCTACAAAAAGCAATATTGCGAAAACATCCATCGCGAAGGGACCAATCGCAGAAAAATCAGCCCACGATGATTCAGACACTTGATGACTCAAGCACTTGATGACTCAGACGCTCAATGGTTCAGGAGCTGCTGGACTCCGCCTCGGCTTGCTGCAATGCCCACATCCGCGCATAACTCCCACCCAGCTCCAGCAATTCCCGATGCCGCCCACGCTCGATCACCCGCCCCTGCTCCATCACCAGAATCTCGTCCGCCTCCACCACCGTCGACAACCGGTGTGCAATGATCAGCGTCGTCCGGTTCGCCGCAATCGTGAACAACTCCTCCTGGATGGCTTTTTCCGTGCGCGAATCCAGCGCAGAAGTGGCCTCGTCAAAAATCAGGATGGGCGGATTCTTGAGGATGGTGCGCGCAATCGCCACGCGCTGCTTCTCTCCGCCGGAGAGCTTGAGCCCACGCTCACCCACCGTGGTGTCCCAGCCATCCGGGAGCTTCTCGATAAAATCGAGAATATGTGCGGCGCGAGCGGCCTCAATCACTTCTTCACGCGAGGCATCGGGCCGGCCATAGGCCACGTTGTAATAAATGCTGTCGTTGAACAACACCGTGTCTTGCGGAACGATACCGATATGCGCGCGCAGGCTGGCCTGCGTCAGTTGCCGGATGTCGGTGCCGTTAATGGCAATACCGCCTGCATTCACGTCATAAAAACGGAACAGCAGGCGGGCCAACGTCGACTTGCCCGCACCCGAACTGCCCACCACGGCCAGTGTTGCACCCGCCGGAATATGAAAACTCACGTCGTGCAGGATGGCGCGACGCGCGTCATAGCCAAAGTCCACATGAGAAAACGTGACGTCAGCTGCCGGTTCCGCCAGAGCCACAGCGGTCGAATCGTCACGGATTTCGGCATCTTCGCGCAGCAAGGCGAACATTTTTTCCATGTCGGTGAGCGCCTGGCGGATTTCACGATAAGCCATGCCCAGAATATTGAGCGGCGCGGCGAGCTGGATCAAAAACGCATTCACCGCCACCAGATCACCCAGCGTCATCACACCTTTTGCTACGCCATCCGCCGCCAGCCACACCAGAATGGTGATGCCCACGGCGACAATCGCCGACTGCCCGCTGTTGAGAATGCCGATGGAATATTCGTTGCGGATGGCCGATTTTTCCCACTGGCCCATGGCATCGTCGTAACGCCGCGCCTCGAACGGCTCATTCCCGAAATACTTCACGGTTTCGTAATTAATCAGCGAATCCACTGCACGCACATTCGCCTTGGTGTCCAGATCGTTCATGGCACGGCGGGTCTTGTTGCGCCACTCCGTCACCACGATGGTGAAGGTGGTGTACACGAGAATGGTGCCGATGGTGGCCACGGCAAAACGCCAGTCGTAGAGCGTCACCAGAATCACGGTGACCATGGCGATTTCCAGAATCGTCGGCAAGATGTTGAACAGCATGAAGCTGAGCAGCGAACCGATGCCGCGCGTACCGCGCGAAATGTCGCGCGTTACCCCGCCGGTCTGGCGGTTGAGATGAAAGCGCAGGCTCAGGTTGTGCAGATGATTGAAAGTTTCCAGCGCCACCTGGCGAATGGCGCCCTGCTCCACTTTCGCGAACACGGCATCGCGCAACTCGCCAAACGCAGTGGAGGCCAACCGCAGCACGCCATACGCCAGGATGAGCGCCACCGGCACCGCCAACAGCGCGCCAGGATTCGCCGCCAGATGGTCCACCACCTGCTTCAGGATCAGCGGAATGGAAACGTTGGCCACCTTCGCCAGCACCAGACAAGAAAGCGCAAGCAGCACGCGTCCTTTGTAGCGCCACAAGTACGGAAAAAGCGTGCGCAAAGTCTGCCAGTCCGACGCCGGCAAGGCCTGCGGCGCCGTGCTCGCGCCAGTAGCTAACGGCAGATTTGAAGAAGGGGGCAAAGACGACGGCGACGAGGAATGATGATGAGACGCAGACATGGCAATCCGAGCACAAATGACAAAGCGCGCATGATGGCCCATCCCCCGCATTTCGCAAGCCGCCCCGCCCCTCACCCCAACCCTCTCCCCCGCAGGGGCGAGGGAGTCACCCCCGAAAATTGAACAAGCACCGCGCCAAATCCACACCAGCCCTTGCCCTTAAAGCGAGCGAAGCAAAGCACGCTTTTGACCTTCAACCCCCATAGAGAGAGCCGAGGAGCGGAGTCCGGCAGCGGAATAAGGGCGAGGACTGTCTGAGTGGCCGCGTAGCGGACGCGAGTTCCGCAGCCCCCGCTGACGGACGAGCACCGCAGGGCACCCCGCAAAGCGGGGCGAACGGCCCGGGGTCGCCTTATCTTTGCTTACTTTCTTTTGGCGAAGCAAAAGAAAGTGAGGCTCCGCCGGCAAGGCGCAACCCCTCTCGCAAAGAACCCGCCAGCGCCAGCACATCAACACACTCGCCCAAAGCAAGGCCAGCGCTGAAGCAGAGCGCGTCCCTCACCCTTGCCCTCTCCCGGAGGGAGAGGGGATCGCGGGGTGGCATCGGGCAAGTGCAACGCCGCTCGCAGAGAAACAGCCAGCGCAGCCACATCAACAGACGAAACCAAAGCAAGGCCAGCGCTGAAGCAAAGTACGTCCCTCACCCTGGCCCTCTCCCGGAGGGAGAGGGGATCGCGCGGTGGCACCGGAGACGGAATCAGACTACGGCAAG
>JAUXNL010000117.1 GCA_030684415.1 Moraxellaceae bacterium
AGAGATCGACAATCGCTTCGCGTGGACGTATGTGAATGTCAGACGCACCGCGCACCATGGCGTCTGAAATCATGCTTTGCACCAGTTGCACGACCGGGCGCTCGTTGCCCAGTTTTTCTTCAGCATTGGCGTCGAGGTGGAAGGGCTCATCACGGCTGATGACGGTGATGTCTTCCAGTGCGGTCTGCATTTCCTGGCCGCCGTAATAAAGCCCGATGGCATAGGCGATGTCTTCCGCTGGTGCCACGCAAATCTCCAGCACACGGCCGGTCAGAAAGCGCAGCATATTGATGAGCTCGGTGTCGGTCGGGTCTTGCGTGGCCACCAGCAGGCGTTCGTTGTCGAGCACGATAGGCATCACCAGATGCTTGCGGGCAAACACCGGCGTGATGCAGGCCACTGCCTTCGGGTCTACGTCGAACTGGCGCAGGCTCACAAACGGTAAGCCGAAGCGCTCGGACAGCGTGCGCAGCACCTGCTCCTTGGTGACGATGCCGCTTTGCTGAAGGATTTCGCCAAGGCGCTGATGGCTGATTTTTTGCTGTGCCAGTGCATCACTGAGCTGGGCAGGGGTGACCAGGCCGATGTCCAGCAGGATTTCCCCCAAGGGGCGTGCCGTAAAGCGGTAGGCGGTCTGGTGGTGGCGGCGCAGTTCTTCGGAGTTGCTGATGATGGCGTGGAGCCTGGCAGCCGGTGTGTCGGTACGGGTGTTGTTGGGAGGGCTGGTGGTGGTGCCGGGTTGGGGCATGAAGCGGGCCTGCGGTCAGCGTGGGGAGTCACCCCCAGTATGTGACCGGTGCTTGGCTTTCGTCATCCGGCGCCGTGTGCTTGCCTGACGTGGAGCAATAAAGAGTGACAAGGGGCCATTACAAGGAGCCATGACAAGAAACAGACGGCTTCGAAGGGGAGCCTTGCTTGGCGGATTGAACAAACGTTTCAGCTGATGGCCGGTGAACGCCGTGAGGGGTAGTCGCCGGTTGAGCAAGGGCGTAACCCGTGGCGGAATGGCAGAGAGGATGGCGACGATACCGTTCGACAAGAGCAGTGGCAGAAGCGGAGCGGCTGTAGGCCCCTCGTCATGCTCAAGTGGGCCTTGTGCATGACGAGGAACTGGAGCTGCCCAGAAGGCAACTCCAGCCAACCATTACTCGTCTTCGCTGCCGATGAAGCGGTAGGTCAGCGCGCCGAGAATGGCGCCGGCAATCGGTGCAAGCCAGAACAACCAAAGCTGTTGCAGCGCCCAGCCCCCCACAAAAATCCCCACGCCAGTGCTGCGGGCCGGATTCACGGAGGTATTGGTCACCGGAATGCTGATGAGGTGGATCAGTGTCAGGGCCAGACCGATGGCGATCGGCGCCATGCCGGCCGGCGCGCGCTTGTCGGTGGCGCCGAGAATCACCAGCAGGAAAAACATCGTCATCACGATTTCCGTTACCAGTGCAGCCGTCATGGAGTAGCCGCCGGGGGAGTGCGCGCCGAAACCATTGGAGGCAAATCCCTTCGACACGTCAAAGCCGGCGGCCCCGCTGGCAATCAGGTAAAGCACGAGGGCGCCGAGCACACCACCGATGACCTGTGCGCTGATGTAAGGCAGCAGTTTGCCGGCCGGGAAACGGCCCGCGGCCCACAGGCCGATGGACACGGCCGGGTTGAGGTGACAGCCGGAAATGTGGCCGATGGCGTAAGCCATGGTGAGGACGGTCAGACCGAAGGCCAATGACACGCCGAGCAGGCCGATGCCCACGTCCGGAAAGCCAGCCGCCAGCACGGCGCTGCCACAGCCGCCCAGTACCAGCCAGAAGGTGCCCAGCAGTTCTGCTGAAAATGGCTTCATTTGTTTCTCCCTGAGGTGCGAAGTGTCAGTCGAGGTGTTCTTGCAGGTGGCCGGACGATGCCGGGCTCAACCGCCAGACAGAGTAAAGCGCATACGGCCGATGGCCGCGCAAAATTAGAGCATGCAGGCACCAGTCATTAGAGCGTCAATCCGGATGCAAATGAGGTCGTCGTCGCTGGTGTGGGAGTGGATGCCAGCGCAGGACTTGGCAGGAGAATGACACCCCAACCTGCTGACGACAGGAAGCGAGTCACCGTGCCGGCCATCCATAGCACCTGTTGGCGAGGCCCGGCTCGGGCGTAGAAAGTGGGCGTAGAAAGGGGCGTAGTAACAGCTTGCTGAAAAATGCTTTTCAGCAAGCTGTTTCCCGGCCAAGGATGGCCGGGTCGCGAATCAATCACGTTTAAGTGATTGATTCGGCGTGGAGCGATTCCGGAC
>JAUXNL010000132.1 GCA_030684415.1 Moraxellaceae bacterium
ACGGTGAACCGCTGCATCGGCCTGTCGGAGTGCGATCGAGCCTGCTTCGAGTGCGCTAGCCGGTCACCGGGTCAACCGCCGGCAGCAGCAAGTCGAGCATGGCCTGCGCGGCGCGCGAAAGAATGCGTCGCGGATGATAGACGACGCCAAGACTACGGCTTAAGGCAATTCCGTCGATGTTGAGTATCTCGATGTCACTGCCGGCCTCGGCCATGCTGGCCGGCAGCACGCTCCAGCCGAGCCCGATCGACGCCATCATGCGGATGGTTTCCAGATAGTTGGTGGTCATGCTCACCTGCATCTCCAGCCCTGAAGCCTGGAACAGTTGCGCCGCAATCTGACGGGTAAACGTGCTGGAGGAGGGCAGGATGGCCGGGTGCGCGGTGAGGTCGGCCAGCGACACGGAAGCCTGCTGCGTAAGCGGATGCCCTCGGCCGGCAATAAAGGCCAGCGGGTCTTTCCAAACCTCGCGTGCAATCAGGCGGTCGTCCGGTACTGGTGGCAAGGTGACGATGCCGAGTTCGAGATCGCCCGACAGCACCGCCTCGTAAGCCTCCTCCGAATCAATGAAGCGCAGGTCCAGACGCACTTGCCGGAACTGTGTGGAAAACGCACGCAGCGTTGGCGGCAGTCGGTGCAGGCCGATGTGATGGCTGGTGCCGACCTTGAGGGTGCCGGTGACGGGGCCGGAGAGATTGCCGACGGCGCGGCGCATGTCTTCCAGATCGAGCAGCAGTTGCTGGGCCCGCGGCAGCAGGGCGCGGCCGGCTTCGGTCAGGCTGATCTGGCGGCTGACGCGGTCGAACAGGCTGACGCCAAGTGATTCTTCCAGCACGCTGATGCGTTTGGATACGGCGGGCTGGGTGATGTGCAACTGCTCCGCCGCCAGTGAAAACGAGGCGGTGCGGGCCACTTCCAGAAAGGCACTGAGGCTGGCGGTGTCCATGATCGTCTCCGGCGTGGGTTGGTGAGGGCGGTCACTGCGGGCTGAGGTCTCGATAACCCCGGCTGCTCTGCGCGGGCTCGGCCCGAACGCTCAGTGACATCGTTGAGCGGCCATTTTTCCTGCTCTGGAGCGCAGGCAGGACGGCCAGATGCTGGGCAAGGTGTAATCGGCGGTATTCTTTCAGGTTATCGCATGCATGAAAATTATGAATTTGTTTTATCGTTAGCCGCGCCCTAGGATGCCCCTCATCGCCATACCCCAGCCCCCGCCGTGCGCCAGGAGTTCGAGATGTCCGGCAAGACCCTCTACGACAAGCTCTGGGACGACCATCTTGTAAAGCAGCGTGATGACGGCTCCTGCCTCATCTATATCGACCGCCAGTTGTTGCATGAAGTCACCAGTCCGCAGGCGTTTGACGGCCTGCGTCTGGCGGGCCGTCAGCCCTGGCGTCTGGATGCCAACATCGCCACCCCGGACCACAACGTGCCGACCGACAAGGCCGAGCGTGAAAAAGGCGTGTCCGGCATTGCCGATGAGACCTCGCGTATCCAGGTCGCTACGCTCGACGAGAACTGCAACGAGTTCAACATCGTCGAGTTCACCATCAACGACGAGCGCCAGGGCATCGTGCATGTGGTCGGTCCGGAGCAGGGGCTCACCCTGCCGGGCATGACAGTGGTCTGTGGCGATTCGCACACGGCCACTCACGGCGCGTTCGGCTGTCTGGCGCACGGTATCGGCACCTCCGAAGTCGAGCATGTGCTCGCCACGCAGTGCCTCGTGCAAAAGAAATCCAGAAACATGCTGGTGAAAGTCGACGGTGTGTTGGGTGCCGGCGTGACATCGAAAGATGTGGTGCTCGCCATCATCGGCAAGATCGGTACGGCAGGGGGTAATGGCCATGCCATCGAATTCGGTGGCCAGGTATTCCGTGACATGTCCATGGAAGGCCGCATGACCGTGTGCAACATGGCTATCGAAGCCGGCGCGCGCGTGGGCATGGTCGCTGTCGATGAAAAGACCATCGAGTATTTCCGTGGCAAGCCTTATGCGCCGACGGGCGAGAACTGGGACAAGGCCGTCGCCTACTGGCAGACGCTGGTGTCGGATGCCGATGCGGCCTTCGACACGGTGGTGGAAATCGACGGTGCCAGCATCCTGCCGCAGGTGAGCTGGGGCACGAGCCCGGAAATGGTGGTGCCGGTTACCGCCAGTGTGCCGACGCTGGACGATGCTGAAGATGCGGTGGAGCGCAGCTCATTTGAGCGGGCCTATGTCTATATGGGGCTCAAGCCCGGGCAGAAAGTCACTGACATCCATCTGGATCGTGTGTTCATCGGTTCCTGCACGAATTCCCGTATCGAAGATTTGCGCGCGGCGGCGGCGGTCATCAAAGGTCGCTCCGTGGCGGCATCAGTGAAGCAGGCGATGGTGGTGCCGGGCTCGGGCCTCGTGAAAAAACAGGCCGAAGCAGAAGGGCTGGACAAGGTGTTTCTGGCGGCCGGTTTTGAGTGGCGTGAGCCGGGTTGCTCCATGTGTCTCGCCATGAACGCCGACAAACTGAATGCCGGTGAGCACTGTGCTTCTACCTCGAACCGTAATTTCGAGGGGCGCCAGGGCAATGGTGGCCGCACGCATCTGGTCAGTCCGGCGATGGCAGCGGCTGCTGCGATTGCGGGTCATTTCGTCGATGTGCGCAATTTTTGATGCAGCGCCGGGCGGTGTAGGAGCGGCTTCAGCCGCGAACAGCCCGGCCAGCTAGAGGTCAAGAAAATGGAAAAATTCACCGTAGTCAAAGGTCTCGTCGCCCCGCTTGATCGCGCCAATGTCGATACCGACCAGATCATTCCCAAGCAGTTCCTCAAGTCCATCAAGCGCACGGGCTTCGGGCCTAACCTGTTTGATGAATGGCGTTATCTGGATGAGGGCTATCCGGGGCAGGATAACGCTGTGCGCCCGGTCAATCCGGACTTTGTGCTGAATTTCCCGCGCTATCAGGGCGCGAGCGTGCTGATGGCCCGCCAGAATTTCGGCTGTGGCTCTTCGCGCGAGCATGCGCCGTGGGCTTTGCAGGAGTACGGCTTCCGCACGGTCATTGCCTCCAGCTTTGCTGACATTTTCTTCAACAACTGCTTCAAGAACGGCGTGCTGCCGGTGGTGTTGAAAGAAGCCGAAATGGATGTGCTCTTTACCGAGTGCGCGGCCAACGAGGGTTACCAGATAACGGTCGACCTTACGCAGAAAAAAGTGATTCGCCCGAACGGTGAGTCTTTCAGCTTCGAGGTGGATGATTTCCGTCGGCACTGTCTGCTGAATGGTCTCGATGACATCGGCCTCACCCTGCAGGTCGCTGACGACATTCGTGCCTTTGAAGAAAAGGCGAAGGTGGCGCGTCCCTGGGTATTCCAGTCGCTGCGCTGAACATGATTCCTTCTCCCATCGGGAGAAGGTGCCCGAAGGGCGGATGAGGGACGGGGTTCAATTCCTGCCTCTATCATCCCATTCCTCTCTCCGCTTGCGGGGAGAGGGTCGTCTGAGCAAGGAATAGTGAAATGAGCAAACATATTGTCATTCTCCCCGGTGATGGCATCGGCCCCGAAATCGTCGGCGAAGCCGTCAAAGTGCTCGCCGCCGTCAACGAAAAATTCAGTCTTGGCCTCACCTGGGAAAACCAGTTGCTGGGCGGTGCGGCCATTGATGCGCATGGCGTGCCGCTGCCCGATGTCACGCTCGATGCCGCCAAAAAAGCCGATGCCGTGTTGCTCGGCGCCGTTGGTGGCCCGAAGTGGGACGCCATTGAGCGTTCCATTCGCCCGGAGCGGGGGCTGCTGAAAATTCGCAGTGAGCTGAACCTGTTTGCCAATTTGCGTCCGGCAATCCTGTATCCGCAGTTGGCCTCGGCCTCATCGCTGAAGCCGGAAATCGTGGCGGGACTCGACATCCTGATCGTGCGTGAGCTCACTGGCGGTATTTATTTCGGGCAGCCGCGCGGTGTGCGCACGCTCGAAAACGGTGAGCGTCAGGGTTTCAACACAGATGTTTACAGTGAATCGGAAATCCGCCGTATCGCGCATGTGGCCTTCCAGCTTGCCTTGCAGCGAAACAAGAAAGTGCTCTCGGTCGATAAGGCCAACGTGCTGGAAGTGACTGAACTGTGGAAGGAAATCGTCACGGAAGTGGCAAAGGATTACCCGGACGTACAGCTCTCCCACATGTATGTCGACAATGCGGCCATGCAGTTGGTGAAAGCGCCGAAGCAGTTTGACGTGATAGTCACCGGCAACCTCTTCGGCGACATTCTCTCGGACGAGGCGGCCATGCTCACCGGCTCGATCGGTATGCTGCCATCGGCGTCGTTGGATCAGAACAAGAAGGGCATGTACGAGCCTTGCCATGGTTCGGCCCCCGACATCGCCGGAAAAGGCGTGGCGAATCCTCTCGCCACCATTTTGTCGGTAGCCATGATGCTGCGTTACACCTTCGGTGCAGAAGCAGCGGCCAAATGTATCGAAGATGCCGTTGGTCGTGTGCTCGACCAGAACTTGCGTACGCCGGATATTTACACTGATGGCATGCAGAAAGTGGGCACGCAGGAAATGGGCGCTGCGGTTGTCGCGGCCCTTTGATGTTTTTTCCCTTTCCTCTGCAGGGGGAAAGGGTGGGGTGAGGCGCTTCGGCTTGCACCCCTCGTCCCTTGGGCGGGGATAAAAAAATCAATCGATTTGAAAGGTGAATGACATGAAAGTAGGTCTGGTGGGTTGGCGCGGCATGGTGGGGTCGGTCCTCATGCAGCGCATGGTGGAAGAAAACGATTTTGCGCACATCGAGCCGGTGTATTTCTCCACCAGCAATGCCGGTGGCAAGGCGCCAGACTTCGGCGGCAAGACAGCCCCTGCGTTGCAGGATGCCAATTCCGTTGAAGCCTTGAAGGCCATGGACGTGATCCTCACCTGCCAAGGTGGCGATTACACCAACGAGATTTATCCGCAGTTGCGCGCGGCGGGCTGGAGTGGCTACTGGATTGATGCGGCCTCGGCACTGCGCATGGAAGACGATGCCGTCATCGTGCTCGACCCGGTGAACGATGGCGTCATCCGTTCAGCACTGGAAAAGGGCGTCAAGAATTACATCGGTGGCAATTGCACCAACTCCATCATGCTCATGGGCATGGGTGGCTTGTTCCGTGAAGGCCTCGTGGAGTGGGTCAGCTCCATGACTTACCAGGCGGCCTCTGGCGGCGGCGCCAACCACATGCGCGAACTGCTCAAGGGCATGGGCGTGATTCACAATGCGGTGGCGGATGAGTTGGCAACGCCTGCGTCCGCCATTCTCGATATCGACCGCAAGGTGGCCAAGACCATTCGCGAAGACGTGCCGACCGAGTTTTTTGGCGCGCCGCTCGCCGGCGGCTTGATTCCCTGGATCGACAAGCAGCTCGACAACGGTCAGTCCAAGGAAGAGTGGAAAGGGCAGGCCGAAGTGAACAAGATTCTCGGCAACGCGAACACGATTCCGGTCGACGGTCTTTGCGTGCGTATCGGGGCCATGCGCTGCCACTCGCTGGCATTGACCCTGAAGCTGAAAAAAGATGTGCCGCTGGCTGAAATCGAGTCCATCATCCGCTCCGGCAACGACTGGGTGAAGTTTGTGCCCAATGATCGCGAGATCAGTGTAAAGGAGCTGACCCCGGCGTCCATCACGGGCGGCCTCAAGATCGGTGTCGGTCGTGTACGCAAGCTGAACATGGGGCCGGAATACATTTCCGCTTTCGTGATCGGCGACCAGTTGCTCTGGGGCGCTGCTGAGCCGCTGCGCCGCATGCTGCGTATCCTGCTGGGCAAGTAAGCATTGTTTTTTTATCCGCCCGCGTTGGCAACGACGCGGGCGGTTTCGCTTTTCCGGAGGGTTGAAAAATGGGCAAGGGCTGTCGGCTGGTGATTGTGGGCGTGACCGGGGAGGTGGGCCGTGGCCTGCTGTCCCGCCTTGAAGACAAGGAACAACTGGCGCTTTCGGAAGTGCATGTGCTGTCGTCAGCGGCCGACGAGGACGACACCGTGATGTACCGGCAGCGTCCGCTGATCGTGGAGTCGGCAGACGGCTTTGACTTCAGTCGTGCCGATATCGCGATTCTGGCGACGCCGGCTGAGGCCTCGCGGATGCTGGCCCGACGCGCACTGGATGCGGGCTGCCGCGTCATGGACCTCTCCAGCGCCTTCCGGGGTGCCAGCGGCGTGCCACAAATCATCAGTGCCGAAGCAGAAGCAGCTGAGCTGGTCAGCGGTCTTTCGGGCGAGGCGGCGTTGCTGCTGCCGCTGATCAAGGCGGTGCGTGAGCAGTCATCCCTGCGGGCGATGCAGGTGACGCTGTTGCAGCCGGTATCGTCTGCCGGGCGGGCAGGGGTGCGTGAGCTGGCCGGCCAGACTGGTGAGTTGCTGAATGGTCGAGGTATCGAGCCTGCTGTTTTTGCCCGGCAGGTGGCGTTCAATTGCTTGCCGCTTGTCGGTTCGTCAGCGGTAGGGATGGAGGCGGCGATTGTGGCCGAGCTGGAAGAGGCCCTGGGAGAAGACTTGCCAATCGTCCTGCAGCGCGTCGTGATTCCCGTGTTTTACGGTCTGACAGCACTGGTCAGCATGGAAACAGACAGTCCGGTCAGTCTGGCGGAAGCCGCTTCTGCGCTTGCCTCGGCGGATGGCGTAACGCTAGTTAATATTGATGAAAATCAGCAAGTTGCGACGCCGGTAACAGATGCATCCGGGCAGTCCGGGATATATGTTTGCGGCCTGCGGGAACTGCCGGAGGGGCAGAGCGGTCTGGCCTTCACCGCACTGGCTGACAATGTGCATCAGGGGGCGGCCGAACCCGCCCTGCAACTGCTCGAAAAATGGATAAAAGACTTTAAATATTGATACTTACGAAGACCTTGTGATACTAATTCTAGGTATTGTACGCTGCGGGTATGAGAAAGGGGTATGCCGGCCGCCAGATGCCAGTGGTGTTTGGGGCGAGCAGCGGCGAAAGAATAACCAATAAAGGAATCCGATGATGGTCCTGCGTAAGCTTGCGGTAGCCTTGTTGAGTGTCGGCGTCTTGTTGCCGGGACTGGGTCACGCACTTGCCGTGAAAGATGTCCAGACCAAGTCCGCTCTGGGTGAACCTTTTTATGCGGAAGTCGAACTCTCGGAGATCGGCGACCTCAATCCTGATGAAATCAAGGTCACACTGGCGACTCAGGAAGACTTTGAGCGCTTGGGCATTGATCGGGTTTTCTTCCTCAATGACCTGCGTTTTGACGTGGTGCTGAACTCAGGCAACCGGTCTTTCGTCAAAATCACCTCTTCCAAGCCGGTACGCGAGCCTTACCTCGATTTCGTGGTGCGTATTGCCTGGCCGGGGAATGCCCGTCTGCAGAACGTGACCGCGCTGCTCGATCCGCCTCTGGTGGCCGACACGACAGCCCCTGATGTTCAGCCTGCCGTGGCAGGTCAACAGGCTGCCACGCCAGCACCTGTTGAAACGGTGGCTCAGCCAGTGGTTCAGCCGGTAGTGGCAACGCCCTTGGCTCCTGTGGCACAGGAGTCCGCCACGCCCCCAAAACCCGTATTGCCACCGAAGCGTCCGGTGGCCGAGCGACCGGTCCGTCAGCCGGAGCCCGTAACCCAGTCTGACGGTTACCGTACCCGTGCCGGTGACACCATGTCGCGCGTGGCTGAGCAATTGCGCCCCAGCGATGCCGTCACCGCCGCGCAGACCATGATTGCCATCCAGCGTGCGAATCCGCATGCCTTCGTCAATAACAACATCAACCTGCTCAAGCGCGATCAGGTGTTGCAGATTCCGTCAGAGTCCCAGATTCGCGAAGTCAGCACGCAGGAAGCTGTCGCCTCCATTCGCGAGCAGTCACAGGCATGGCGAGCCAGCCGTCCAGCGGCAGTCGACAAGCCTGCTCTTGAGGCTCAGCAGGTCAGTGCGGCGCCCGCTCCGGCCCCTGTAAAGCCTCCTGTCGCTGAACCCAAGCCCGAAATGAAGCTATTGGCCGCCCAGACCGGCAAGCCCGGAACAGCCGCGGCAGGTAAGGATCAGTCGGTGGTGTCGCCGGCCGAGGCCAAAAAGCTCGACGAAAATCGCGTCAAGGCGGAAGCCGCCAAAGCCGAGAAAGACAAACTGGCCGCCAAGGTCGGTACGCTGGATGCTCAGGTCAAGTCACACGACCAGCAGATTGATGTCCAGAATGCCAAGCTGGCCGAGTTGCAGGCCAAACTGAAAGCACAAAAGGAAGCGGCGGATGCCGCTGCGGCAAAGCAGGCGCCGGTTGCTGAAGCAGCACCGGCTGCTGAAGTGGCTGCCGAAACGCCTGATGGCGTGAAGACTGAATCTGCGGACGTTGCGCCGGTTGTAGCGGCGACTCCGTTGCCGGCGGCTGAAAAGCCAAAGGCGGTAACGCCGCCACCTGCTGCGCCGGTTGAAGAAGAGTCTTCTTTGCTCCTGCCCTTGGCGGGGGTTGCGGCTTTGCTGCTGGGTGTGGCTGGCTTCTTTGGCTACCGCACGGTGCAGCGCCGCAAGCAGGAGGAAGAGGAAGCACTGGCCGAGCTTGAGGCTGCTGATGCGGGTGATGTTGGCGCAGAAGAACCCGGTATCGGCTTTGCCTTCGGCGCATCGGATAACAGCATTGCCGGACGCCTCGATGGCGCTCAGCCGGCGCTGGATGACGACTTCCCCGGTCTTGATGATGTTTCTCCTGTCGCACGTGATCGTGTGCTGGCTGATCCGCTGGAAGAAGTGGAACAGTACCTGGCGTATGAGCGCTATCCGCAGGCAGCGGGCTTTTTGGCCAAGGCTGTAGCGGCAGCGCCCGAGCGTGCTGACCTGCGCATGAAGCTGCTCGAAGTTTATGCACATCTGGACGATCACAACGGTTTTGCCGAACAGGAATCCTGGTTCGAAAATGCAGGCGATTTGGGCGCGCTTGGTCGTGCAGAAGAGCTGAAAGCCGGCATGTCCGCTTTGCCGGTGGCAAAGTCGCATGGCGATCTGATCGACTTCGAGTCCAGCAAGTCTGCCGTAGCCGCTGATGACGACCTGCCTTCGCTTGAAGACCTGGAAATGGACTTCAATGCCACAGTCTCGGCCAGCAGCCCTTCACTGCAGTCGATCAAAGATACCGATTTTGATACCAGCCTCGATCTGAGCGATGACTTCAGTTTCGACGAGCCGGCTGCAGCGGCGCCCGCTACGGCGTCTGCGGCCCCGGCTGCAGCCGACAGCGGCCTCAGCCTCGATGAAGATCTCGACTTCAGCTTTGATGCCACCACGGAAGCCAAACCGTCGACGGACTACTCCGGTTTCGATCTGGATGAGAAGGCGTTTGCCGATGCGCCTGCCGCCGCCTCTGATGCCGGTCTCGACTTTTCGCTGGATGAAGAAGTGGCCGAGCCTGCTGCTAAAGGCGCCAGCTTTGATCTGGGTGAAGTCGATTTTTCCGAGTTTGATTCTGCTCCGGCGCAAACGGCTGCTGCAGAGATTGCCGTTGATGATGATCTCAGCTTCAGTCTCGACGACCTTGAAGCCAGTGTTGCCGAAGGCGATGGTCTTGATGGGGATTTCAGCCTCAATGAAACCGCGTCTGCCACACCGTCTGACTTCAGCTTTGATGACACGCTGGCCGATGCCGGCACCGGTGATGCAGCGGCTGACTTTGATGCCACCCTGCAGGCCAAGGCGCATGAACTGGCCGCTGTTGTGCCTCCGGTAGCCGCCCCTGCGCCGGCACCCGCAGCGTCGTCTGCTGATCTGGGCATGGATGACGAGTTCGACTTCCTGGCCGATACCGATGAAAACGCGACCAAGCTCGACCTGGCCCGCGCTTACATCGATATGGGTGATATGGAAGGGGCTCGCGACATTCTTCAGGAAGTGCTGAGCGAAGGTAACGGTAACCAGAAAGATGAGGCCAAAGGCCTTCTCGCTCAGGTGGGCTGATGCCCTGACCGCTCCCCGGGTCGATAGCCGACAGGCTTGACGCTCACCAAAGGCCGCCGTAAAAAGGCGGCCTTTTTCATTTCCCGCCTGTGGGCGAGTTGGCTGAAAAGATGCGGATTGCCATCGGTGTGGACTACAACGGACGCGGCTACCGGGGCTGGCAGACACAGCAGCCCGGCGTGAAAAGCGTGCAGGAAACACTGGAAAAAGCGATTGCGCGGGTAGCGGGTCATCCGGTGATCGTGCACGGGGCCGGTCGTACCGATGCTGGTGTGCATGCGTCTGGCATGGTGGCGCATTTCGATGCCGATGCTGTGCGCAGTGATCGCAGTTGGATGCTGGGCGTCAACACGTATCTGCCGGAAGACATCGCCTTGCGCTGGGTTTGCCCGGTGGAGGATGCGTTTCATGCGCGCTTCAAGGCGGTCGCGCGGCGTTATCGCTACGTGATTTACAACCATCCTTTCCGTTCCAGCCTGCTGGCGGGGCAGGTGACCTGGCACTACCACGCACTGGATACGGCACGCATGCAGGCCGCAGCAGCCCATCTGGTGGGGGTGCACGACTTCACTTCCTTTCGTGCGGTGGCTTGTCAGGCACCGAAGCCCGTCCGGGATGTGCACTTCATCGAGCTGCGCCAGAAAGGGCGCCTGATCGTCATCGATATCCAGGCCGACGGTTTTTTACATCATATGGTGCGCAATATTGCCGGCGTGCTGATGGCCATTGGCCAGGGCAAGGCCGAGCCGGACTGGGCTGCTGACGTGCTGGCGGCGCGTGACCGGACACTGGGAGGCGTGACGGCGCCGGCAGATGGCCTGTATTTTGTGGACGTGCACTACCCGCCAGAGTTTGTGTTACCGCGCGAGGAGCCGTTGGGGCCTGCGTTTCTTCACGGGGTTTACTGAGTCATCGCAGGAAGTGTTAGCCGCTGGCTGAAAGCGCCCCTGCAGACTCTTCGACAGGGCTCAGGGCAAACGGTTCTCCGGGCGGCATGCCGGCGCCCCAGCCGTGCAGCGCGTCCAATGGCGGGTCGGTTCGTCAAGGTCGGGTCATTTCCACTCCGTGCGACAAGGCTGGGTCGGCTATCTTCCGCACGCCCTGTTCAGGCGCGATGGAAGTGTCGGCCGGGGTATAGCCCTGTCAGCATCGCTGCTAGAATGCGCGCTTTCCTCAAGGTATCCAGTCTTTGTCTACTCGAGTCCGCGTCAAAATCTGTGGGATAACCCGAGCCGGAGACGCGATGGTGGCAGTGGCGGCAGGAGCCGACGCGCTGGGTTTTGTTTTTTACGAGCCCAGCCCACGTCATGTCACGGCGGAGGCGGCCTCGGCCATCGTCCGGCAATTGCCTCCGCTGGTCACCACCGTCGGGCTTTTCGTTAACGCGGCGGCGGCGGAAGTCCGCGCTGTGCTGGCGCAAGTTCCGCTAGCGTTGTTGCAGTTTCACGGTGACGAAGACAATGCATTTTGCGCGCAGTTCGGTCGGCCCTGGATCAAGGCACTGGCCGTGCGCCCGGACAGTGATACTTCGGCAGACATTCGCCGGTTTCCGGATGCTGCGGGCATCTTGCTCGATGCATGGCATCCGGATTTGCGTGGCGGCACCGGTCAGGCGTTTGACTGGCGGCATTTCCCACACGATGCCGGCAAGCCGCTGATTCTGGCAGGGGGACTGACGCCGGAAAATGTGGCCGATGCCATCACGCGAACACAGCCTTATGCTGTTGATGTGAGTGGGGGCGTGGAGCTGATTGATGCGCAGGGACATGCGCAAAAAGGCCTGAAAGATGCGGAGCGTATCCGCGCATTTATTGCAGCCGTACACAGGACAGCCTGAATGAACAAACCCGTTGATTTTTCCCGGTTCCCGGATGCCCGTGGCCACTTCGGCATTCATGGTGGCCGTTTTGTGTCCGAGACACTGATGTGCGCACTCACCGAACTGGAGTCGCTTTATGCACGTCTGAAGGATGATCCGGAGTTCCGTGCCGAACTGGATCGTGACCTGTCGTTTTATGTCGGCCGGCCTTCGCCGCTGTATCACGCGGAACGCTGGAGCCGGGAGTTGGGTGGCGCGCAGATTTAACTCAAACGTGAAGACCTGAATCACACCCGCGCGCACAAGGTCAACAACACCATCGGTCAGGCCTTGCTCGCCAAGCACTCCGGCAAAAAGCGCGTGATTGCCGAAACCGGTGCGGGCCAGCATGGTGTGGCCACGGCAACGATTGCTGCTCGTCTCGGCATGGAGTGCGTGGTGTACATGGGCGAGGAAGACGTCAAACGCCAGAGCATGAATGTGTATCGCATGAAGTTGCTCGGCGCGACGGTGGTGCCAGTGACCTCTGGCAGCAAGACGCTCAAGGATGCCCTCAACGAAGCCATGCGCGACTGGGTCACGAATGTCGATGACACGTTCTATATCATCGGCACGGTGGCGGGGCCGCATCCGTATCCCATGCTGGTGCGTGATTTCCAGTGCATCATCGGGCGTGAAGCGCGCGAGCAGTGCCTGACACAAGCCGGCCGGTTGCCGGATGCGCTGGTCGCCTGCGTGGGGGGCGGTTCCAATGCGATCGGCCTGTTCCATCCTTTCCTGAATGATGACAGCGTGCAGATGTACGGTGTCGAGGCCGCAGGCCACGGGCTGGATTCTGGTTCTCATGCTGCGCCGCTCAACGCCGGCCGGCCCGGCGTATTGCATGGCAACCGCACTTACCTGATGGAAGACGACAACGGCCAGATTATTGAAACGCACTCGGTTTCGGCCGGTCTGGATTATCCCGGCGTGGGGCCGGAGCACAGCTGGCTGAAAGATATCGGCCGCGTGAATTACGTTGGCGTGACCGATGATGAGGCGCTGGAAGGCTTTCGTGATCTCACACAAAAAGAAGGCATCATTCCGGCACTCGAATCCAGCCATGCGGTGGCCTATGTGAAAAAACTGGCGCCGACCCTGCCGAAAGACGGCATCATCATCTGCAATCTTTCCGGTCGTGGCGACAAGGATTTGCTGACGGTGGCCAAGCTCGACGGCATTACTGTCTGAGCCTGTTCCGGATTTTTTTGGCGGCCACCCGTGTCGGATGGCAAGCCTTGATGCTGACTTAACGAAGCTGAAGATAACGATGAGCCGAATTGCTGCGCGCTTTGCCCAACTCACGTCTGCTGGCCGCAAGGCCCTGATTCCCTATGTCACCGCGGGTGATCCACAGCCTGCCGTCACCGTGCCGCTCCTGCACGCCATGGTGGCTGCTGGCGCTGATGTACTGGAAATCGGTGTGCCGTTTTCCGATCCGATGGCGGATGGCCCCGTGATTACCCATGCTCATGAGCGTGCGCTCAAACATAATGTCAGCCTTGGCGATGTGCTCGCCATGGTGCGCCAATTCCGCGAGCAGGACAGTACGACGCCGGTGGTGCTGATGGGCTATCTCAATCCGGTCGAAGCCATGGGCTACGCCGCCTTTGCCGATGCCGCAGCGGCAGCGGGCGTTGATGGGGTGTTGACCGTCGACTTGCCCCCGGAAGAGGCCGAAGACCTCATGGTGGAGCTACGCCGGCAGCAGATCGATCCCATTTACCTGTTGGCACCGACCACGACCGATGAGCGCATCCGCCTGATTACCGGTGCAGCCAGTGGCTATGTCTACTATGTTTCTCTCAAGGGCGTGACCGGCTCGGCCAGCCTGGATATTCCGGAAGTGGCTAAACGCATTGAAACAATCCGGACGATCAGTCATTTGCCCATCGGGGTCGGTTTTGGTATCAAGGACGCCAGTTCCGCTGCTGCCGTTGCCGCTTTTGCCGATGGGGTAGTGGTGGGCTCGGTACTGGTGGATCGTATCGACCAGTTGCAGGATGACCCGGTCGCGATACCCGCTGCCATTGCCGGCATTCTGCAAGGCATGAGACATGCCATGGACCAGCGCTGATTTTCTGCACAGCGCTGGAATCAGGATCAGGAAACCGGAGGCGCGGCCTCCGGCATTCAGGGGTTAGACCATGAGCTCAAGCTGGCTCGAAAAAATTCTTCCCAACGTCGGCACCAATGTCGATGAGCGCAAAACCTCCGTGCCGGAAGGTCTCTGGCGCAAATGCCCCAAATGCGATGCCGTGCTCTACAAGCCCGAGCTCGATCGTAGCCAGAATGTCTGCCCCAAGTGCGATCACCACATGCGCATCAATGCGCGCGAACGCCTCGACATGTTCCTGGATCAGGAAGGACGTGAAGAGTTCGCCATGGATCTGGTGCCGGTTGATCTGCTGAAGTTCAAAGACAGCAAGAAATACAAGGATCGTCTGGTGGCGGCGCAGAAGGAGACCGGCGAGAAAGATGCGCTCATTGCCATGAAGGGCCATCTCAACGGTCTGCCATTGGTGACCGTGGCCTTCGAGTTCGGCTTCATGGGCGGCTCGATGGGCTCTGTGGTCGGCGCCAAGTTTGTCCGTGCGGCCGAGTTTTGCCTTGAGCACCGTATTCCGCTGGTCTGTTTTGCCGCCTCCGGCGGTGCCCGCATGCAGGAGGCCTTGTTCTCCCTGATGCAGATGGCGCGCACGTCGGCTGCCCTGGAAAAAATGAAAATGCAGGGCGTGCCGTTCATTTCCGTGATGACCGACCCTGTGTATGGCGGTGTGTCGGCCAGCCTGGCCATGCTGGGCGACATCAATGCCGCCGAGCCCAACGCGCTGATCGGTTTTGCCGGACCACGCGTGATCGAGCAGACGGTGCGCCAGAAGCTGCCGGAAGGGTTTCAGCGCTCCGAGTTTCTGGTTGAGCATGGGGCTATCGACATCATCATCCACCGTCATGAAATGCGCGATACGTTGTTCCGTCTGCTGGCCAAGCTCACGCATTACCCCATCTGATTTTGCATCGCTGACAAATCGGCCCGTGGGGCCGATTTGCGTTTCTGGTCTTCATTTTTGGCGTGAGCCGCATGCATTCCTCTCCTCCCGATACGCTTGAGCAATGGCTCATCTGGCTCGAGCAGCAACATCCTAGCGCGATTGATCTCGGCCTTGAGCGGATAGGGCAGGTGGCCGATCGCCTGGGTCTGCGCACGGCGACTTGTCCTGTCATCACCGTCGGCGGCACCAATGGCAAAGGCTCGACGGTCGCCACGCTGGTGAGCATTTACCGGGCGGCCGGACTCCGTGTCGGCAGTTACACCTCGCCTCATCTTTTGCGTTTCAACGAGCGCATCTGCATCGATGGCGAGCCAGTCGATGATGCTACGCTGCTGCAAGCGTTTGCCGCAGTGCAGGCGGCACAGGGCGACGTGTCACTGACGTATTTCGAGTTCACCACACTGGCGGCTTTATGGGTTTTCAAAGCGGCTGCCCTTGCAGTGATGGTGCTGGAGGTCGGGCTGGGTGGCCGTCTGGATGCCGTGAATATCGTCGATGCCGATGTGGCGGTGGTGACCAGTATCGGCATTGATCATGTCGAGTATCTGGGGAATACCCGCGAGCAGATTGCCATCGAGAAAGCCGGGATTTTCCGGGCAGGGCGTATCGCCATTTGTGGTGACACCGATCCGCCCGCCAGCCTGCTGGAAGCAGCGGCCAGCAGTGGCGCTGTACTGCGTCTGAAAGGGCGCGATTTTGATTTTCACGAAGAGCCGGACGATGCCTGGGCGTGGCGCGATAGCGGGCGTGTGCTCAACGGTTTGCCGCGGCCCCAGCTTGCGCTCGATAACGCCGCCACTGCACTCGCGGCCCTGTTTGCGCTGGACGTGCTGCCGGTGAGTGAGCAAGCCTTGCGTGATGGTCTGGCCGCCGCTGCCTTGCCCGGGCGTTTGCAGCAGGTGTCCTGCCGGCCCCAAATCTTGCTGGATGTGGCGCACAATCCGCACGGTGCTGCTTTTCTCATGCAGCAACTGCCCGCCGCGGCAGCGGGCCAGCGCACGTTTGCCGTGCTCGCCATGCTGGCCGACAAGGATATGGCGGGAGTGCTCAATGCCTGCCTCGGCCGGATTGACAGTTGGCGCGTGGCATCGCTGCCGGTGGCGCGCGGCGCACGTGGCGAGCAACTGGCCCGTCTGCTGCACGAGCGCGGATGCCATGTCGCGGGCGAGTACCCTGGCGTTGCCGCTGCACTGGCCGCGGCTCGTCAGGCAGCGGCACCCGCCGATAGAATTCTGGTTTTTGGATCTTTTTATACCGTGGCGGCTGCACAGGCAGCTCTGGCCGCGACTTTGCCGGGGGCATGATGGAAAAGGCAGTCAAGCAGCGCTTGCTGGGGGGCTTGGTTCTGGTGGCGGGGGCGGCATTGTTGTTGCCTGTTCTGCTGGATGGGTCGGGGGCGGAGTTGGTGTTGCCACCGGCACCACCGGCACCTGTTGTCCCTGCTGTACAGGCACCCGTACTGGACGCTGAATTGCAGGCGGCCGAGCAGGCCGTGGCAGGGGCACCGGACGAGACGGCGTTCCTGTCTGTGACTCCTCCCGATGCCTCCTCTGCGGTGGCGGAGGATGTGATGCCCGATGCAGCGGCAGGCTTTGCCGGGCCTGACACGCCAGTGCCGGCAGATGCCGCCAGCACGGCGGCGGTCGCAGAGGCCTCGCGTCAGGCGGCGCTGAAGGTCGCACAGGAAAAGCTGGCCAGTGAAAAGGCTGCCGCCGACAAGCTGGCGGCTGACAAAGCCACCGCCGCAAAAGCGCAAGCTGAGAAGATGGCGCTGGACAAGACAGCCACCGATAAGGCTGCCGCCGCAAAGGCAGCCACAGAAAAAGCCGCCGCACTTGAAAAAGAACGTTTGTTGAAGCTTGCCGATGCCGCCAAGGCCCGGGCTGAGGCCGAGAAAAAAGCCGCCGCTGCGAGCGCGACTTCAAGCGCTGTCACCACTACCCCCGCTACAACCCAGCCAGCCTCTGCAGCCGCCTCGGATTTGCCGCAGGCCTGGGTGGTGCAGGTGGCCAGTTTGTCGGCACGTGACAAAGCCGACGCGCTGGTCCAGAAGCTGCGCCAGAAGGGCTACCGGGCGATGGTGACGGGGCAGGCCGGGGCATGGAAGGTGCTGGTGGGTCCTGAGCTCAGCAAGCCGGTGGCGGATGCTGTTCGCCAGCGCCTGGCGGCCGATGCCGAGCTGGCGTTGTCGGGCTGGGTGCAGCCCTGGAAGCCATGATGGCAATGCCTTGCGGCGTGGCCCTGTGCTAGAATCTGCGCACGTTTTTTCCTGGCACAAGCGGCAGTCGATCTGCCGCTTGTCGTTTCCGGCGGCCTCACCCGGGCGCCATTGAGCAGTGAGCAGCGCATGCAGGTGCATACCGCCGACTGGATCATTCTCGGCATTGTCATGCTGTCGATGGCCTTCGGTTTTTTTCGCGGTTTTGTGCGCGAAGCGTTTGCGCTGGCAGGCTGGGTAGCCGCCTATGTGGTGGCCCGCGTTTTTCATGCGCCGCTGGACGTGCTGCTGACAGACACCATCACCACGCCGTCGTTGCGTCTGGTCGCCGCTTGGGGTGGGTTGTTCGTCACCACGTTGCTGCTGGCGGCCTTGCTTGGCTACATGGTGTTCGGGCTGGTGGAGCGAGCCGGCTTGCGCACGGCAGACCGGCTACTCGGCGCGGGCTTCGGTACGGCCCGAGGTGTGCTGCTGGTGCTGGCCATTCTGGTGCTGGCCGCGCCCTTTGCCAGTCGGGATGCCTGGTGGAATGCGGCGCTGCTGCCTTCGCAGTTCATGCGCTGGGAGCCTGTTGGTCGCGCACTCAAGCAATCCATGCAGGCGCATGTCAGCAAGGCGGCAGAGGAAGCCGGCAAACGTTTCACGCCGGCATCGCCGGCGCCATCCCCTCCTGCGGAGGATGACGGACGTGGCCGCTGGCCCTTCCGGGAATGACCTGATCGTAACCAAGAGGTTTTTGTATGTGCGGTATTGTCGGCATCGCGGGCAAGTCTTCGGTCAACCAGTCGCTTTATGATGCGCTGACGGTGTTGCAGCACCGGGGCCAGGATGCCGCCGGCATTGTGACCTGTCACAACGGCCGGCTTTTTCTGCGCAAAGAAAACGGCATGGTGCGCGATGTATTCCACACCCGTCACATGCTGCGCCTGATCGGCAATTTCGGTATCGGCCATGTGCGCTATCCCACGGCGGGGTCTTCCAGCTCGGCAGAAGCCCAGCCTTTTTATGTGAACTCCCCGTACGGCATCACCCTCGCGCACAACGGCAACCTGACCAACGCCCACGACATCGCCCGCGATCTTTTTCGCGAAGACCTTCGCCACATCAATACCGACTCCGATTCCGAAGTGCTGCTGAACGTGCTGGCGCATGAGCTGCAGGAAACCGGCCAGCACAACCCCACCGAGAACGATGTTTTTGATGCGGTGGCCAATGTGCATCGCCGCTGCAAGGGCGCTTATGCCGTTGTGGCCATGATTACCGGCTACGGCATTCTCGGCTTCCGTGACCCGCATGGCATTCGTCCGCTGGTGTATGGCGAGCGCGAAACGGCAGACGGCATGGAATACATCCTGGCCTCCGAGTCTGTCGCGATCACTTCGCTGGGCTATCGCGTGGTGCGTGATCTGGCACCGGGTGAGGCCGTGTTCATCAACGCGCAAGGGCAGTTGTTCAGCCGCCAGTGTGCCGACAACCCCGTGCATACGCCCTGCATTTTCGAATATGTGTACTTTGCGCGACCCGACTCGATCATGGACAACATCTCCGTGTACAAGGCGCGTCTGCGCATGGGCGAGAGGCTGGCGCAGAAAATCGTGCGCGAGTGGGGCGAGCACGACATCGATGTCGTGATTCCGATTCCTGACACCAGCCGTACCTCGGCGTTGGAACTGGCCAACCAGCTCAACGTGAAGTACCGCGAAGGCTTCATGAAAAACCGTTACATCGGCCGTACTTTCATCATGCCGGGGCAGAGCCAGCGTAAAAAGTCCGTGCGCCAGAAGCTCAATCCGATCGAGCTGGAGTTCCAGGGCAAGAACGTGTTGCTGGTCGATGACTCCATTGTGCGCGGCACTACCTGCAAGGAAATCATCCAGATGGCGCGTGATGCTGGCGCCAACAAGGTGTATTTCGCTTCGGCAGCGCCGGCGGTGAAGTACCCGAATGTCTATGGCATCGACATGCCAGCCAAGAGCGAGCTGATTGCTCATGGCCGTACCGAGCAGGAAGTTTGTGATCTGATTGGCGCGGACCGGCTGGTTTACCAGAATCTTGACGACCTGATTGCTGCAGCTCGCGAAGGCAATCCGGATATCCAGGATTTCGACTGCTCCGTGTTCAATGGCGAGTACGTCACGGGTGACATCGACGAAGCCTATCTCGACGCTTTGCAGGCCTCGCGCAATGACGCCGCCAAAAAGCGTGAAGACAAGGGCGATGATGGCTCAGGCTCGACCATTGTGGATCTGTCCAACGGCAATTGATGAATGCCGGCCTTCGTGTTTCTGCAGTTGTTGGTGCAGGCCTGTCAGGTCAGTCGTCTCGCCGTACTGACGGCAGCCGCTTGCTGCAAAAGCCGGACACGCGTTCTCTGGTGTGCGTCCATGTGTCTGGCATGAGCGAGTGTTGTGGTGGTCATTCATTGACTTGCTGCGCGCCCGGAGCTTTCCACGCGGCAGGTGATGTCGAGGAGGCCTCTTTTACCCACTCTTTGAGGTGTCTCTCATACGGCTATCGGCTCCGCGCAGAGGCGTCAGAGCCCCGTACTCGCGACGCTAGGCTCGCTTTGCAAAGATGAGCCATTTTGCGCCTGCACGGCTTCGGCAAGATCAGCCGGCAAAGCGGTAACAGGCTTCGGGGGTGTTTATGGCCGTGGGTTGCTCGGGCATACTGACGGCTCATTTTCACCAGCTGCGATTGCCCCATGAGCCTCGACGACGAACTGCTTGCCTCGCTTTCTTTTGATTCTCTTGCCGTGCGTGCCGGTCAGGCACGAACAGCGGAAGGGGAGCACAGCGAGGCCATGTTCCTGACCTCATCCTTCGTGTTCGACAGTGCCGCTCATGCGGCTGCGCGCTTTGGCAGCAGCGAGCCCGGCAATATCTATTCGCGCTTTACCAACCCCACCGTGCGTACTTTCGAGCAGCGTCTCGCCGCGCTTGAGGGCGGCGAGCGGGCCGTGGCTACCAGTTCTGGCATGGCGGCCATTCTTGCGACGTGTCTGGCCCTGCTTAAATCGGGCGATCATGTGGTGTGCTCGCGCAGCGTTTTTGGCACCACCAATGTGCTGTTTGAAAAGTACATGAAGAAGTTCGGTATCGAGACCACTTTTGTGGCGCTGACCGAATTCTCCGCGTGGGAGGCAGCGCTGACTCCACAGACACGCCTGTTTTTTCTGGAGACGCCCAGCAATCCCCTGTGCGAAGTGGCGGACATTCCGGCGCTGGCAGCGTTGGCGCATGCGCATGATGTGTTGCTGGTGGTCGACAACTGTTTTTGCACGCCAGCCTTGCAAAAACCGCTCGCGCTCGGCGCCGATGTGGTCATCCATTCCGCCACCAAATATATCGATGGCCAGGGGCGTTGCCTGGGCGGTGCGGTCGTCGGCCGGCAGAAAGAAATGGACGAAGTATTTGGCGTAGTGCGCACTTGTGGTCCGACCATGAGCGCGTTCAATGCCTGGGTGTTTCTGAAAGGTCTGGAAACGTTGCGTCTGCGCATGCATGCGCACTCCGACAGCGCGCTGGCGCTCGCTGAGTGGCTGAATACCCGGCCGGAAGTGGCGCGCGTGCACTACGCCGGCCTGTCGTCACATCCCCAACATACGCTGGCGGCACAGCAGCAGTCGAAGTTTGGCGGCGTACTTTCATTCGAGCTGAACGGTGGGCGTGAGGAGGCCTGGCGCTTTATTGATGCCACGAAGCTGATGTCCATCACGGCTAATCTTGGCGATGCCAAGACGACGATCACGCATCCGGCAACGACCACACATGGGCGTCTTTCACCAGAGGCAAAGGTGGCGGCGGGGATTACCGAAAGCCTGATACGGATTGCGGTCGGGCTTGAGGATATTGCGGACTTGCGTGCGGATTGTGAGCGCGGGTTTGCGGCGCTTGGCTGAGTTTCATTGTTTCTCTGCGAGGGCGGTGCGCCTCGCCGGCGCGGCCCAGAAGGGCCGCTGCGCGGGGTGCCCTCTCTGCGCACAACCGGCTGATCGGGTCGCGCAGATTCGGCCTCCTGCCTCAACTGCGCTAAGCCGCACATCCTTGTGCGGCTTCCCCGGCCGGCCGTGCTCCGTTCGGCAGACAAGAGGGGGAAGTGAGGTAACGACTTCCGTGGTGAATTCCTAGCCTGTCCCTCACCCCGGCCCTCTCCCGGCGGGAGAGGGGGAAAACCTGCGCAGCGAAGTGCTCCCGCTCGCCCGCGCATCCGCGCGGTCTCGCCACCTCCCGCAACTTCATCTTTCAGCCAACCTCAGCAAAACGGGCCAGCCTCCCGTCCATGGCTCATCTGTGCTTGAAGGCGCTGGGCCCCCGCCGTAGCTGGGGCAACAGAAGTGAGTGAATCCAGAGCCTCTTTCAGCTTTTCAGGTTTGATTTCAGCGAGCGCAGCGACGCGTGCTTTTGCTCTGGATTCCCCATGAGAGGGAGCCGAGCAGCGGAGTCCGGCAGCGGAT
>JAUXNL010000136.1 GCA_030684415.1 Moraxellaceae bacterium
CGGGCTGATTCGCGAGGCCATTCGTACCGGCGGCCTCGAACAGCTTGGCGGTTTTGCCGTAAATGACATCCATGTAGCGGGTTTCAGTCGTGTCGGGGTCGCGTTGATTGACCAGTTGCAACACTTCGCCTTCCGCAATCACGCAGGTGCCGCTGGCCATGATGTCCATGACGGTGTTGTTGCGCAGCGATACAACCAACTGGAAGGCGCGGGAAATCAGGTAGTCGCCCACTAGCACTGCGGTCGGGTTGTCCCAGCGGGCATTTGCTGTTGCGCGGCCACGGCGCAGGCTGGACTCATCGACCACATCGTCATGCAGCAAGGTGGCGGTATGCAGCAGCTCAACAATCCCGGCGACTTCGATATGCTGGCGGCCCTGATAGCCACAGGCGCGTGCGGCAAGCAGGCACACCAACGGGCGCAGACGCTTGCCGCCGCTCTGCACGATGTACTGGCCGACATCGTTCACCAGAGGGACGCGAGACCGCAGGCTGTCACCAATAAAGGTGTCAACAGCGGCGAAGTCTTCAGCCACGACGGCGACGATGCTTTTGAAGTCCATGCGGGTTCCAGCGTTTCCGGGCGTCGGCCAGCAGGCGGACGAGGGCTTGAATGGGCGCGAATGCTAGCAGTGACGGGGGCTTTGGGCCACCGCCTGTCGCCAGCGGCATGCGCGCCTTCACGTATTTTCATCACTGCAAAAGCGGCTTGCGGGGCCGGGGCCTTTTCCGTAGAATTGCGCGCCTTGCATATCCGGACGGTCGGCACGAGCCGGCCGTGACGGGGCTGGTGTCTTCAGGCGGCTATTTCAGTCGGGCAGAAGGCGCCGCATTCAGGTTTCAGAACGACTGGTGAAACCAGCGATCGGGAGTTGGCAACATGTACGCGGTTATCAAGAGCGGTGGCAAGCAGCATCGCGTGGTGGAAGGCGAAAGGCTGAAGGTCGAGCTGCTCGATATCGAGCCGGGCCAGACCATTACGCTCGAAGACGTCCTTATGGTCGTCAACGGCAGTGACATCAAGATCGGCACCCCCGTGGTCGCTGGTGCCAAGGTGCAGGCGGAAATCCTGGGCCATGGCCGTCACGACAAGATTCGTATCGTCAAGTTCCGTCGCCGCAAGCACTATCGCAAGCAGGCCGGTCACCGTCAGTGGTTCACTGAACTCAAGATCACCGGCATTACCGGCTAAGTCAGGAGCAAGCAGACATGGCACATAAAAAGGCAGGCGGCTCAACCCGCAACGGTCGCGACTCAGAAGCCAAACGACTTGGCGTCAAAGTATATGGCGGCCAGACTGTGCAGGCAGGCGCGATCATCATTCGCCAGCGCGGCACCCGTACTTATGCTGGCGAGAATGTCGGCATGGGTCGTGATCACACCCTGTTTGCCAAGGCAAATGGCGTGGTCAAGTTCGTGACCAAGGGCCCGTTCAATCGCAAGTATGTTGTGGTTGAAGCGGCAGCCTGAGCGATATGGCAGCAAAAAGCCCCGCATAGTCGGGGCTTTTTTGTTTCAGTGGAAATCAGACTGGGCTTTTTTCAGTCAATTGTCAGGGCAGGCGACACCCGGTCGCGGCCTTCCAGAGTAAAGGGCGGACACCAGCATGCGTTTTGTCGATGAGGCCGTGATCAAGGTCGAGGCGGGAGCCGGTGGCAATGGCTGCATGAGTTTCCGTCGCGAAAAATACATTCCGTTTGGCGGCCCTGATGGCGGTGATGGCGGCCATGGTGGGAGTGTCTGGGTTGAAGCAGACATCAATGCCAATACGCTGGTGGACTACCGCTATACGCGTCAGTTCCGTGCCCAGCGTGGCCAGAACGGCATGGGTGCCAATTGCACGGGCAAAAGTGGTGATGACGTCGTGTTGATGGTGCCGGTCGGCACCACGATTGTTGATGAAAACACCAACGAAGTGCTGGGCGATCTCGTCGAGGCGGGGCAGCGGCTGCTGGTGGTCAAAGGTGGCCGCGGCGGCATGGGTAACATCAATTTCAAAAGCTCGACCAACCGCTCGCCGCGCAAAACCACGACTGGGCAAGAGGGCGAGTTGCGCCAATTGCGGCTCGAGTTGAAGGTGTTGGCGGATGTCGGCCTGCTCGGCCTGCCGAATGCCGGCAAATCCACCTATATCCGCGCGGTGTCGGCCGCCAAGCCCAAGGTGGCGGATTATCCGTTCACCACGCTGGTGCCTAATCTGGGGGTGGTCGACGTTGATCGGCACCGTTCGTTTGTCATGGCGGACATTCCCGGCCTGATCGCGGGTGCATCAGACGGTGCCGGTCTCGGTATCCGCTTCCTCAAACATCTCGCCCGCACACGCTTCTTGCTGCATATCGTGGACGTGGCGCCCCCCGACAATTCTGATCCGGCAGAGAACGTGAAGGCCATTGCGGCCGAGCTGGAAAAATATTCGCCGACGCTGGCGACGCTGCCGCGCTGGTTGCTCTTGAACAAGATGGACATGGTGCCGCCCGACATGGCCGATGAACTGTGTGACGACATCGTGTCGCGCCTCGGCTGGACTGGGCCGGTTTTCCGCACTTCCGGTCTGACCGGCGAGAATGCCAAAGCGGTTTGCTACAAGCTGATGGATGCGATTGAAGCGCAGCGGCAACTGGAAGCCGAAAATCCTGAGTTGGCCGAAAAAGAGGCGGCCAAGCGCCTGCGTCTGGAAGCCGAAGGCCGCGAAAAAATCCTGCAACTGGCAGAAAAGCGCAAAGCCGCCCGTCGTGCCGCCAAAGAAGCCGGTATCGACCCGGAAGATGACGACTGGAACGAAGACGATTACGACGTCGAGTTTGAATATCGTCCGTGATGCGCTTGTCGCCGGCGCGTGCCGGCGACAGAATTGCGCGCCATTACCCACTTGCCTCTCCCGCCGGATAACCCCATGACGACAAACCAACGCCAGCGCCTGACCCGTGCCCGCCGCTGGGTGGTGAAAATCGGCTCTGCTTTGCTGACGGCGGATGGCCAGGGGCTGGATCATGCCGCGATGGCGGGCTGGGTGCGCCAGATGGTGGCCCTGCAGGCTGCTGGTGTAGAGCTGGTGCTGGTGTCGTCCGGTGCGGTAGCCGAAGGCATGGTGCGTATGGGGCTGCGCTCGCGGCCGGAGTCCGTGCACGAATTGCAAGCCTGTGCGGCTATCGGACAGATGGGGCTGGTGCAGGTATACGAATCGCATTTCCGCGAGCATGGCGTGAAGTCTGCGCAAATCCTGCTGACCCATGATGATCTGGCGGATCGCCAGCGCTATCTCAATGCCAGCAGCACACTGCGCACCCTGATCGAATGGCGCGTGCTGCCGGTCATCAATGAAAACGACACGGTTGCCACGGATGAAATCCGTTTCGGTGACAACGACACGCTGGGGGCGCTGGTCGCCAATCTGGTCGAGGCCGATGCCCTCATCATCCTCACGGATCAGGACGGTATGTTTGATCGTGACCCTCGCCACAATCCTGACGCGGTTCTGCTGCCGGAAGTGAATGCCATGGATGAGCGTCTGCTCGCGATGGCGGGGGGTGGTGGCTTGCTTGGTCGTGGCGGGATGATTACCAAAGTGCGTGCGGCGCGACTGGCGGCGCGTTCCGGCTGTGCCACCGTGATTGCCAGCGGACGGGGCGACAACATACTGAATCGTCTGCATGCAGGTGAAGTTCTCGGCACCTTGCTATTGCCCGAGCAGGATCGTCTGGCGGCGCGCAAGCAATGGCTCGCGGGGCATCTGCAGCATGCCGGACGCGTGGTGATTGATGCGGGGGCCGTGCGCGCGTTGCGGCAGGGTGGGCGTAGCCTGCTGCCGGTGGGTGTGAAATCCGTAGAGGGTAGCTTCACGCGGGGTGAGGTGGTCGCCTGTGTCGATGACGTCGGTGCGCAAGTCGCCGTGGGGATCGTGAATTACAGTGCGGAAGAGGCACGGCGCATCGCGGGCCAGCCTTCCGAAAAAATCGAAGCCCTGCTGGGCTATATCGATGATGCCGAGTTGATGCACCGCGACAATCTTGTCGTGCTCTGATGGCGGGTGCGCCGCCTGAGTGGCGTGCCCCCTGTCTGCTGGAGTCTCCATGGCTCGCCACCTGAGTCTGCCGGTTGTACTGGCTCTGCTCTCGGTCTATCTGGTCTGGGGTTCGACCTATCTGGCCATGCGCCTTGCCATCGAGGCGGTGCCCCCTTTGCTCATGTCGGGTCTTCGCTACACGGTAGCGGGGGTGCTGCTGCTCGCGTTCCTGCGCTGGCGCGGCATGCCTTGGCCTGCACGCCGGCAATGGCGCGATGCCGGCATGGTGGGCGTCTTGCTGATGCTGGGGGGCAACGGGCTGGTCGGCCTGGCCATGGAGCGAGGGGTGAGTTCAGGCATGTCCGCCCTGCTGGTGTCACTGACCCCTTTGTTTGCCTTGTTGTTTGCGAGCTTTTGGGGGCAGCCGGTGCAACGGCGCGACTGGCTGGGTATTGCCCTTGGCCTCGGGGGAATTGCCATTCTCAACAGCGGTCAGGAACTGTCGGCCAGTCCGGCGGGGGCGCTGCTGTTGATGTCGGCGGCGTTGATCTGGGCATTCGGCTCGATCTGGGGCAAGCATCTGCAGCAGCCGCCCGCTTTCATGGCGGGCGCCGTACAGATGCTGGTCGGTGGTCTTGCCTTGCTGTTGGCCGGAGCGCTGAGTGGCGAGGTGATAACGACCGTGCCGCCGGCAAAGGCATTGTGGGCGATGGCCTATCTGGTGCTGCTGGGCTCCTTGCTGGGATTCACCGCCTACGCCTGGCTGCTGGCCAATGTTCGCCCGGCCTTGGCAACCAGTTATGCCTACGTTAATCCGGTGGTGGCAGTGGTATTGGGTGTCTGGCTGGGGGGTGAACAGGTGGAGCCGGTCGAGTGGGCCGGCATGGCGGTCATGCTGGCGGGGGTCGTGCTGGTGTGTTGGCCGGGAGCGGCCGGGCACAAGTCGGGCTGAGTGTTCGGGCTTGCTCTGTACTTGCCAAGCGGTTTGCTCAGGGCGTGACAGTCGCAGTGCCAAGAATGTTCTGATATTGCCCGTTGGCAGGGCTGGTCGAGGGCTCAGCCCGAATACGGTGAGTCGGAGCGTCCCGGATGACAGGCACAAAAAAACCGGCACGAAGCCGGTTTTTTCAGGTGCATCCACGCTCGATCAGGCAAGTGCCTTGATCTGGGCGTTCAGGCGGCTCTTGTGACGGGCGGCCTTGTTCTTGTGGATGATGCCCTTGTCGGCGATACGGTCGATGACCGGCACCGAGGTGTTGTAAGCGGCCTGGGCGGCAGCTTTGTCACCGGTGGCGATCGCGTTCACGACCTTCTTGATGTAAGTGCGAACCATGGAACGCAGGCTGGCATTGTGCGCGCGCACCTTGTCGTTCTGGCGAGCACGCTTCTTGGCTTGTGCAGAGTTGGCCACAGTGGGGCTCTCCTGAATGTGAGGTGTCGGTACGGTGTCCGGAGTTACCCGAAACGAGGCGCGTGATTTTGCCGACGGGGAGGGGGGAAGTCAACTGCGGATGATGACGCCCGACGCGCTCAGTCAGTGGCCGGCTACGGCGTCGCTGTGGGCAGGGCGAGGGCAATTTCGGCCGGGGCGAGCGCGCGCCACTCCCCCGCGGCCAGCGCAGTGTCGAGCTCGATGCCGGCGACGGCCTCGCGATGCAGGCTCTCCACATGATTGCCGACTGCGGCAAACATGCGGCGCAACTGGTGATAGCGCCCTTCCTGCAGCCAGACCAGCGCCTCACAGTCTCCGGTTTGCTCGAGGCGCGCCGGGCGCGTGGGCTGGTCTTCTTCGCCGCGCAGGGCGAGTCCGGCGGCAAAGCGGGGAGCGGTATCAGGACTGATGGGCCGTGCCGTGCGGACGCGATAGCGCTTTTCGTGACGGCCGGGGCTCATCACGCGGTGCGACCAGGTGCCATCGTCGCTGATCAACACGAGGCCAGTGGAGTCGGCATCCAGTCGGCCGGCCACATGTAGCCCGTCACGTTCCACGCCGCGTAGCAGGTCGAGTACGGTGGCATGACCGCCATCCGTGGTGGCGGACACCACGCCCAGGGGCTTGTGCAGCATGAAGTAGCGCGGGCCGCGCAGCACCAGAACCGCGCCATCAAGCGTGACGACATCGGTATCAGCAAGCCCGAGACCCGCATCACGCACGCTCTCGCCATTGACGCACAGCCGTCCGCTTTTCAGCAGACGCCGGACTTCGCTGCGCGAATGCGGGGTGGCGTGGGCAACAAACTTGTCGAGACGCATGAGTGGGGCCGGCTGGAAAAGAGCGCATTGTAGCGGGCAATTCCTTGCATACGAACTGCTCCACACGAACTCCTGCACATGAGCCGACTTACACGAACAGCCCCAGATAAGTGGCCTCTTGCAGGCACGGTAAGCCGCATTTTTTCAGTTGGGCGCAGGGAGTGGGCGGTGCATAGGCTCACCACCTTCGCTACCATCGCCGCTTTCCGGCCGCTAGGCCGTTTCATGCCCCGGATTTCTCATGTCAGCACCTGATGTCGATGCCCCAGCCTCTGCGGCTCCCGTGACGCCTCCGCCGGGGAAGGGCGGTCGCGGCCTCTGGCGTTCGACGCTGGTGGTCAGTGCGATGACGATGCTGTCGCGTGTGGCCGGCCTCGTGCGTGACATGGTCTTTCTCAACATGTTTGGCGCCGACAAACTCATGGACGCCTTTCTGGTGGCGTTCAAGATCCCCAACTTCATGCGCCGGCTGTTTGCCGAAGGCGCGTTTGCACAGGCCTTCGTGCCAGTGCTGACGGAGTACAAGACCACGCGCACGCAGGCGGATGTGCGGGCGTTGATTGATCGGGTGGCGGGTTCGCTAACCTTGATTCTGGGCAGCCTGAGCGTAGTGGCGATGGTCGCTGCCCCCGCCCTGATTTTCGTGTTTGCGCCCGGTTTCCGTGACGACAGCTTCAAGTTCGATCTGGCGGGCGACATGCTGCGCCTCACCTTCCCCTACCTCTTGCTGATTTCGCTAACGGCTTTTGCTGGCGGCATTCTCAACAGCTATGGGCGCTTTGCGGTGTCGTCATTCACGCCGGTGCTGCTTAATCTGACCCTGATCGCCTGCGCCCTGTTCATGGCGCCACTGCTGGCGCAGCCCATCATGGCCTTGGCCTGGGGCGTGCTGTTTGCCGGTGTACTGCAACTGGCCTTCCAGATTCCTCCCCTGATGCAGTTGCACCTGCTGCCGCGCCCGAAGGTCGATTTTGCTGATCCGGGCGTGAAGCAGATTCTCAAGCTGATGTTGCCGGCCTTGTTTGGCGTTTCGGTCAGCCAGATCAACCTGCTGCTCGATACGATTCTGGCGTCCTTTCTGGTGGAGGGCTCGGTGTCCTGGCTCTACACCGCCGAGCGTTTGACCGAGCTGCCGTTGGGGTTGATCGGTATTGCGGTGGCCACGGTCATCCTGCCGTCGTTGTCGGCACGCCATGCCGAAAAGTCCGATCAGGAGTTTCGTCAGACGGTGGATTGGGCCTTGCGTGTCATCGTGCTGGTTGGCCTGCCCTCATCACTGGCCATGGGAGTCATGGCCGAGCC
>JAUXNL010000137.1 GCA_030684415.1 Moraxellaceae bacterium
TCGGGTCCCAGTTCACCAGCCGTTTGCCGCGATAGATGAGCCCGTCTTCGTGCAGGCGCACAAACGCTTCTTTCACGGCGTTGGACAGGCCGTCGTCCATGGTGAAGCGCTCACGCGACCAGTCCACAGAGGAGCCTAAGCGACGAATCTGGCCGGTGATGGTGCCGCCGGACTTTTCCTTCCACTCCCAGACTTTTTCGAGGAACTTTTCGCGGCCGAGGTCATGGCGGGTGATGCCGGCCGCGCCCAGCTGGCGTTCCACCACCATTTGCGTGGCGATACCGGCGTGGTCGGTTCCCGGTTGCCAAAGCGTGTTGCGGCCCTGCATCCGGTGGTAGCGGATGAGGGTGTCCATGATGGTGTTGTTGAAGCCGTGGCCCATGTGCAGCGAGCCGGTGACATTGGGCGGCGGGATCATGATGCAGTAGGGCGTGCCCTCGCCGGAGGGCTGGAAATAGCCCGCTTTTTCCCAGGTGTCGTACCACTGGCGTTCGAGTTCGGCGGGATTGAAGGTAGGTTCCATGCTCATGGGCAACAGCTCGCAGCGGGCGTCAGACGGGGCGGAAAGGCAGCGATTATAGGGGGCGTTGTCACTGCGAGGGTAGGCGCGAGGCCGGTAGATTCAGGTTAGCTGCGCGTTAGCCGCTGGCTAAAAATGCGTTTCAGCCAGCGGTTTTCCGGTCACGGATGGCCGGGTCGCGCGTTAATCAGGCCTAAGTGATTGATTCAGTGTGGAGCGTTTCCGGACATGTGCCGGCGTCGCGGGCTGAAAAAGCCCGGTATGGGCGTTTCAGCAAACGGTTGAAGGCTCTGGATAACGCTGTTGGCCCTGAGTCCTGCAAGTGTCTTGTGTTGAGGGGCCGGTTCACTGGCGTCAGGGCTTCGATACGCCTGAACAGCTCCGGGGTGTCAGGAGCGTTTCTTAGCGCTGGCGCACATGGTCGCTGATGAGCCGATCCATTTCGGCCCGCAGGCGGACTCGCAACTCACTGCGCATCTGTTCCATATGCGACTCGATCAGGTTCTCGATGACGGGGCCAAGCTTGAGACGCAGCTCGCGTTCAAGGTCGACTTGCTCATGGCTGCTAGCAGGTGCGGAGGGTTTATGCATCAGTTCGCGCAGTTGGCTGGTGGCCTGCTGCTGACTTTGCTGCAGCCGGTCGAGCACGCTTTTGGGCAAGAAGGGATTGTCGGGCCGAATCGCGCCGGCCGGGGCGGATGCACCTGCAGAGGCGGAAGGGCTGACAGAGGCAGACGTGCTGGTGGTGGCTGTGGCACTGAAGAGGCTGTCCTGCACCGGGCGTGTCGCCGTCGCAGGGCGAGCCTCCTCCTTTCCAGAGGCAAGCCCGGCCAGCAATGGCATGTCTTCGTCTTCGAGCAGCACATAAAGGTCGCGGATTTCCGCGATCAGCTCGCGCCGCAGGGCGCGTGACGCACGCTTCCACCGGGTGTCGAAGTTGGCGCCCAGATCAATCTGCAGGCGTTCAAGGGCGGTATGGGCGGAGCTGCTCACGACAGGTGTCTCAAAGATTGTGCGACTGCACAGCGTATCCCTGTTGGCGGTATTGCTTCCAGTGCTCGCGGGCGGGTGCACGGTGCTCCTCGCCGCCACCAACGATTTCCAGGATACGGCGGAAGCGGCCGGGCTCCGGTGCCGCTTCGCCATGCAGGTTGATGAGCAGATCGCGTGCTTCTGCCGGGATGGCATCCCAGCCAATACGGACTGGCGGGGGCGGGGTGGGGCCGTCACCCACCACATGATGGGGAATGAAGCTCTCGGCCCGGAAGGTCCACAGTAGCTCATCGAGCTGCTCGGCCTCGGCCTGGCTGGCCGCGCGCACAAAAATCTGGTGCTTTTGCCGGAAAGCTTTCTCGATCAGCCGGCAGGCAGTGTGCAGGCGCTTGCCCGGATCGCTGTCTTCGAGCACGTAAAAAGTGATTTCCATGCAGTCTCTGCCAAAGCCCCGTGTGTGCCACCACGGCAAGGTTGCGGTCCGTGGGGTTGCGGCCTGATGGCCGCATTGCGTTGTTTTTGCCTGTCGACGGGCAATGTGGGCCGCCGGCAGGCATTGTTTTTCGTTGGTCGCGGTTTACTGGCTTGCTGAATCACTCACGCAAGGGTGACGGATTCGCGACCCTGCCATCCCTGCCCGGGAAACCGTTTGCTGAAATGCATTTTTCAGCAAACTGTTACTGGCCGCTACGGCTTTTCAGGTATTGCAGCAGCAGCGGTACCGGGCGGCCGGTGCCGCCTTTCTGGGCGCCGGAGTGCCAGGCCGTGCCGGCAATATCCAGATGCGCCCAGGTGTAGTCCTTGGTGAAGCGCGCCAGGAAGCAGGCGGCGGTGATGGCGCCCCCGTTGGGTGCATTGCCGATATTGGCGATGTCGGCAAACGGCGAGTCCAGCATCTCTTGATAGTCGTTCCAGACCGGCATGCGCCAGGCGCGGTCGCCGCTCTGCTGGCCGGCCTTGAGCAGCGCATCACTGAGTTCGTCAGAAGGCGAGAACAGGCCGGAGACCACCTTGCCGAGTGCGACGACGCAGGCGCCCGTCAGCGTGGCCACATCAATGACCACGGCGGGTTTGTAGCGGCCGATATAGGTCAGTGTATCGCAGAGCACAAGGCGGCCTTCGGCGTCGGTGTTGAGAATTTCCACGGTCTGGCCTGACATCGTGGTGACGATGTCGCCGGGCCGGGTGGCACGGCCCGAGGGCATGTTTTCAGCGCAGGCCAGCGCGCCCACGACATTGATGGGCAGGCCGGACTCCGCCAGTGCCTGCATGACGCCGAACACGGCGGCGGCGCCGCACATGTCGAACTTCATTTCATCCATGCCGGCACCGGGCTTGAGCGAAATGCCGCCGGTGTCGAAGGTGACGCCCTTGCCCACCAGCACCACGGGCGCGTCGTTTTTCTTGCCGCCTTTGTATTCGATGAGCACGAGCTTGCCTTCTTGCTCCGAGCCGTGGGAGACGGCGAGGAAGGCGCCCATGCCAAGCTTTTTCATCTCGGCTTCGCCCAGCACCTTCACCTCGAGCACTTTTTCATGCTGCTTGGCCAAGGCCCGGGCTTCGTCGGCAATATGCGACGGGTGACAGACATTCGGTGGCAAGTTGCCCAGTGTGCGGGCGCGGTTGATGCCTGCCGCCAGCGCCTCGCCCCAGGCGACGGCTTTTTTGCCAGCACTGGCGGCGGCCTTGTCGGGCACGGCCAGCGTCAGTTGCTGCAGCGCATGCGCGGGGGCTTTCTTGCTTTTATAACTGTCGAAGCGGTAGGCGGCTTCGAGGCTGGCGCGCACGATGTCGCTGAGGCGGGCGTTCAGGTCGAGGCCCTTCACGTCCAGCTCAGCCAGATGGCTGACGGCTTTCTTCGGGCCATTGGCCAAGGCTTTCACTGCGGTAGCGGCGGCGCGTTGCAGGCCACGGGTGTCGAGTTCGGCGAGGGCGCCCGTGCCGACCACCAGCACAACGTCGGCGGCAATGCCGGGCAGGCCATAGAGTGCTTGGCTCTGGCCGGGCTTGCCTTCAAATCCGGCGCTCTTCAATGCCTTTGCCAACTGACCGCCAGTGGCGGCATCCAGTGCCAGACCCGCGGGCGAAAGTTCGCTGCCGCTTTGCGCCACGATCACGGTGCTGGTCTTGTCGGTAGCTGGGGCAGAAAGCTTGAGCGTGAATTCCATCGTGACCTCGCAGGGCAAAGACGTGATAATCCGGCGGCGCCGGTGCAGACGCCGGAGTGTACTGTCTGCGCCGGTGGCAATGCCATCGGACGCCTTCTTTCCGTATCGCTTAGCCGCGCTCAACAGGCCAGACATTCTCCGTGATCATTCGCCGTTATTTGTCACAGCAAGTGTTGGGCGCCACTGTCGCGGTGGCGTTCGTGCTGACAGTCATCCTGATGAGCGGGCGCATCATCAAGTATTTCGGCATGGCGGCGGATGGCCGTCTCGACGTGAGCCTGCTGACGGCTGTGCTGGTGTACCGCCTGCCGGGATTTCTCGAACTGATTGTGCCGCTGGGCATGTTCATCGCCATCCTGCTCACTTTCGGCCGGCTGTATCTCGACAACGAAATGGCGGTGCTGTCGGCCAGTGGCGTTAGCCAGGCGCAGGTGATCCTGCATCTGGCCGTGCCGGTGGTGCTGGTGACGGCCGCCGTTGCCGGCACCAGCTTTTATGTGACGCCCTACGGTAACGCGGCCTCCGAGCGGTTGTTTGCCGAGCAGGCGGCGCGCAACACCTTCGATCTCATCAAGCCCGGCCGGTTCCAGCCGGTGGGGGGGCGCATCCTTTATGTAGGAGAGCTCTCGCCGGACAAGCGTGAGCTGCGTGATGTGCGCCTGTTCGAGGAGCGGCCATCGGCCACTGGCCCGGCACTGCAACTGCTGGTGCAGGCAGAGCGCGGGCGCCGCGAGCCGGACCCGGTCACGGGCGAGCCCTTTCTCTTTCTGGAAAAGGGTAGCCGTCATGAGTTGCTGCCCGGGAGTGCCGCTTACCGGCAACTGCATTTCGACACCTACCGCATGCGTCTGCCGCCCCCTGAGGCAGTGGAAACCCTGACGAAAATCCGCAGCTACAGCACGCCAGAGATCATCGCACTGCGGGCCACGCGCCCGGATGCTGCCGGGGAGTGGGTGTGGCGGGTGTCGATGCCCTTGCTGGTGCCGGTCGTGGCGCTGCTGGCTTTTTCGCTGTCGCGCGTGAATCCGCGCCAAGGCCGCTATCTCAAGTTGTTGCCGGCCATCCTGCTCTATCTCAGCTATATCGTCGGCATTGCGGCGGTGCGTAACGCCGTGGAGAAAGGGCGTCTGGGCGGCAGTGAAATCTGGGCCGTGCATGTGCTGTATCTGGCGCTTGCCTTGCTCATCACCAATGCCGAAAACCTGCGCCTGCTGCGTCGGCGCCTGCGCTCCGCTGAGGTGGCGGCATGACGCTGTTGCCACGGTATGTGTCGCGCTCCGTATTGGCGGCGATGGTGATCGTGCTGCTGTTATTGCTCGGGCTGGACATGGTGTTTGCGTTCATTGCCGAGCTCGAAGACCTGCGCGGCAATTACCGGTCGCCCCAGGCGCTGGTATACATCGTGCTGACGGCGCCACGTCGCGCCTATGACCTGTTGCCGATTGCGGCGCTAGTGGGCGGGATTGTGGGGCTGGGCATGCTCGCTAACCATTCCGAGCTGACCGTGATGCGGGCGGCGGGTGTCAGTATTCGCCGGCTGGTCTGGTGGGTGTTGAAGCCGGCATTGCTGCTGGTGTTGCTGGGCTTGGTGCTCGGCCAGTGGGTGGTGCCGCAGGCCGAGCAATTGGCGGAAGCCCGGCGTGCTGAGGCCATGGGTCGCGAGCTGCAGGCGGGCTATCTCCGCTCATACTGGCATCGTGAAGGTGACGACATCCTGCGTATCGGCCGCGTGGCGCCCGGCGGCCATTTGCAGGAGGTGAGTCTTTACCATTTTGCGCCGGATGGCCGGCTGCTGGCCGCCCGGCGCGCACTGACCGCCAGCTTCGCCGACGGTCACTGGCAACTGCAGGACGTGACCGCCACCGTACTGGCGCCCGATGGCACGGCCAGCGTCACGCAGGCGGAAACCCAAGCCTGGAACAGCCGCTTGACGCCAGAGTTCCTGCGGTTGGTGACGTTACGGCCGGAGTATCTTTCACTGTCGCGCCTGCATGAGTACGCCGGCTATCTGCGTGATCAGGGGCTGAATGCCGAAGTGTATTTCCTGGAGTTCTGGAAAAAGGCACTGGCGCCGCTGGCCACCATTTCCATGGTGCTGATTGCCTGCTCCTTCATCTTCGGGCCGCTGCGCTCGGTCACGATGGGGTTGCGCATTCTGGCCGGCATCTTTGCCGGCCTGCTGTTCCGCTACGGGCAGGATTTTCTGGGCTATGCCAGTCTGGTCTATGATTTTTCCCCGGTAGTGGCGGCGGGCCTGCCGATTGCCGTCTGTTTGCTGCTCGGAGGCGTGGCGGTGGCACGGGTGCGTTAGCCCCCTGTCTCCCCGTTTGCCCTGCTGGGTGATTTGCTTGTGAAAACAAGCATCTCCACGTTAAAGTTCAGGCATTACAAAAAAAGGACCCGGTCGTCGCCGGGCTACTCCTTGCCCACAGGTAGGCCGTTTTGATCACATGGACTTCAGCCTTTGCTACCGATGTCGGTAACAAGCGCAAGATCAACGAAGATGCACTGCTCAATCGGCCGGAGGTCGGCTTGTGGGTGGTGGCTGACGGCATGGGTGGGCATGCGGCTGGTGATGTGGCCAGCAATGCCGTGGTTCACCCGCTCAGTGTCATGGAGCGCCCTGAGGCGCTGGCCGACTTTGTTGAAGCGGTTGAAACGGCGCTGATGAGCGTCAATCAGCAGTTGCGTAGCTATGCCATCGACCAGCTCGAAGGCCGCACAGTGGGCAGCACGGTTGTGTCCATGGTGTTGTCGCCACAGACCGGCGTGTGTCTGTGGGCCGGCGATTCGCGTCTTTACCGTTTGCGTAATGGCCAGCTTTCCCGTCTTTCGCGCGATCACTCGGCGGTGCAGGAAATGGTCGAGGCCGGTGCCATCACCCAGGACGAAGCCGATCATCACCCCAAGTCGAACGTGATTACCCGTGCCGTGGGCGCCGGCGAATTCCTGTTCATCGACTCTGCCGTGTTTGCGCCGATGCCCGGCGACACCTATCTGCTCTGCTCCGACGGCCTCTATAACGAAGTGGCCGAAGACAGTATCCGGCGCAAGCTCGGCCTGGCGGCAGAAGAGGCCGTCAGCCGCCTGATTGACGAGGCACTCTGCAATGGGGGGCGCGATAACGTGTCCGTCATTGTGGTGAAAGTGCAGGGAGCCGCGTGATGACAGAATTTCTGGCCGAGAACGCCCGTCTGCGCCAGCTCTCGCGGCGCTATGCCGATGGTCATCTCGGTGTCGAAGATTTCCGCGCGGCGCGTCGTGCCATCATCGAGGCGCTGGAGGCCGGTCGTACCGAGAGCCTGCCGGCAGAAGACACCACGACGCCTGCCGCAACACCCACCTCGGCATTTGATGCCACGGATGTCCGCCTCCCCGATGATTCGGCCGTTTTTTACAAGACCATGCCGCCGCATGTGCCCGCTGAGCCGGACGAGCCGGCAGCAGAGTCGGCCGGTTGGGACGACAGCACGCAAGTGCTGGCGATTGTGTTGGTCGTGGCGCTGTTGATTGCCATTGGTGCACTGGTTTACGTTTTCGTCCTCTGATCGCTACCTGTGTTGCCGGAGTCCCATGACTGCATCCCTGCCTCCCGCTGAAACGGACTCAGCCTTCTCGCCCTTGCGCGGTACGCGCCAACTGGTGTCACGCTTGTTCCGCAATCGGCGTTCGGTGGCGCGTGATCTCGGGCTGGTGGCGCGCAATGCCAAATCCCTGCCCTGGATCGTGTTTCCGCTGCGTTCTGAAAAAGGTGCCCGCCCCGAGTTCGCGCCCGAGAGCTACCAGAGCCGTTGGGAATACATCAGTGTGGTCGGCCAGATGGTGTTGCCGGTGGAGCGCGACTCCGCCTCTGAAGGCACGCGCGTGGTGATGCCGCCCAATTATGTTTGGCCACCGGCCGGCAAGAACGCCAAGTGGTTCTTTCTGAACGGCATCTGCACGGCGCCCGCGATGGCGCTGCTGGAAGCGGAAGAGCTGGCCAAGACCTTTTACCGGCCCATTCACCTGATCCACACGCCTACCTACGGCGTGGTCTGGGATTTGTGGGATGCCATCACGGCGCGCACGCTGCGCAAGGACGGCAAGCTGTCCCGTCCTGCCTTCAATATCGTCCGGAATGCGTTGCTCAGTCATGATCATGTTGTCCTGCTGAGTTATTCGCAGGGCACCATCATTTCCAGCTACATCGTGCGCAAGATACTGAAAGACCCCGAGCTGCGGCAGCATGCGCACAAGCTCGAGATTTACTGCATGGCCGGCGTCGCCGACAGCATGCATATCGACTACCCGCTGACCACCGAGCACGGTCATCCGGTGCCCTATGTCGAGCATTTTGCCAATGGCCAGGATTTCTTTGCCCGTATTGGCGTGCTCTCGCATTACTACGCCACGTCTGGCCCTGTGTTTGTGCGCACCGAAAAGAAAGGTCATATGTTGACCGACCATTACATTCCCGGCATCCGCCGTGGGGATTATTGCCAAGGACGCTCACGCTTGAGCAAGTATGTGGCCGGGAATGAGCCCGGCGAAAAAGACTATGTCGCTTTTGACCGCCGTCGCTGAGAGGCTCACCGCCTGACAGCCAGCTGGCAATCCACTCCATCAGGCCAATAAAGAACCGCGCATCGCGCGGTTTTTTTATGGGCCTTATGCAGAAATGCACAGCGGTTCGCATTTTTGGCGATGTCGGGCGGCTTGCTTCATCGGCCTGTCATATCGGCTCACTAGTTTTGCCGGCTCAGGATGAAGCGCATGAACGTCGACGTTGTTGATGTTGGGCGATGCACAGGTGGTGCCCGTTTTCCGTTCACTCAACAGCGGGGGCATGATGCAGTCGGTAGCCGATGTGCGTTCTCTGGCGCAGCAGGTGATGCCTTTTTCGCCTGACGCGCCGCTCGAAGTGGTCGCCGAGCGTTTTCTCGGCGCCGAGCTTTCCCCGTATCTGTCGGTGCCGGTGGTGGATGCAGACGGCTATGTGTTGGGCATCATCAGCCGCTATCAGCTCAACGAAATTTACCTGAAGAAGTTCGGTCGTGATCTCTTCGGTAAGCGTGCCGTCGCGGACTTCATGAAGACGGATTGCCTGCGCGTGGACGTCGGCCATTCGGTGGCCGAAGCCGCGCAGTACATCGGTGCGCACATGCGCCTGCCCTTGTCCGAGGATTTCATCATTTGCGACGAGGGCCGCTATGTCGGACTGGGGGCCGTGCTCAGCCTGCTCGGGGCCATGGAGCAGCAAGCGGCGCAGAGTGCGATCGAGTTACGCACGGCCTACCAGCGGCTGCAGTCGTCGCAGGCGCAGTTGGTGCAGTCCGAAAAAATGGCCTCGCTCGGCCAGATGGTCGCGGGCGTTGCTCACGAGATCAACACGCCGCTCGGCTATGTCAAAAACAATGTCGAGATCATGCGCGAGTTCGGCGGACAGGCGCGCCAGATTGTGGAGGGCGCCACCGGCCTGGCCGATGCCCTGCTTGACCCTGACGGCAGCGATCTGGCGGTGGCAGAAAAGCTCGCGGCGTTTGATGAGTTGCGTCAGATGCTGGCGCCGGAGTTGCTGTTCGACGACATGGACAGCTTGTTCAACGACACCTTGTTCGGTCTCGACCAGATTGCTGAGCTGGTCATGGGTCTGAAAAACTTCAGCCGTCTCGATCAGGCCATGACCGACAGCGTGTCGCTCAATGACTGCGTGAACAATGCGCTGCTGATCGCGCGCAACACACTCAAGAACAAGGTCGATGTCATTCGGCAGCTGGGTGAGCTGCCCGCCATCCGCTGCGCTCCATCGCAGCTCAATCAGGTATTCCTCAATCTGTTCACCAATGCCGCGCAGGCCATGGACGGTCCCGGCCGCCTCCTCATCAAGACCTGGGCCGATAGCGGCAAGGTCTGTTTCTCGGTGCAGGACAATGGTCGCGGCATGACGCCCGAGGTGTTGAAACGGATTTTCGACCCCTTCTTCACGACCAAGCCGGTGGGAGAGGGCACGGGCCTCGGGCTTGCCATCTGCTGGCAGATCATCGAGCAACATGGTGGCCGCATCCGTGTCGCGTCCGAAGTCGGGCGCGGCACGCGCTTTCTGATCGAGCTGCCCTGCACACAGGCAGCACCCGCTCCCGCCATGGCCACACTCGCCGTGACGAATGACTGAACAGGAAAAATCTTCATGGACATCAAGCCCAAGGTGCTGCTGGTGGATGATGAAGAGCGCATCCTGCGCTCGCTCGGTCTGCTACTGCGCATGCAGTATCAGGTGTTTGCCACCAGCGATGGTTTCGAGGCCTTGGCGATTCTGCGCCGTGAAAAAATCCATGTGCTGATTTCGGACCAGCGCATGCCGGTGATGAGCGGCAGCGAGCTGCTGCGCCAGGCGCGTGAAGTATCGCCCGACACCGTGCGCATCCTGCTCACCGGTTATGCCGATGCCGATGCGGCGCTGGCCTCGGTCAATGAAGGGGAAATTTTCCGCTACATCACCAAGCCTTGGGGGCCGAAAGAATTGCGCGACACCATTGCGCAGGCGGCGGAAATTGCCGTGCGTCTGGAAGGTGCCACCATTGCACCGGTGGTGCCAGTAGCGACAGGCCGACTGACCTGCCTGGTGCTCGACCGTGACGAGGCAACCTTCCAGGCCGTGCAGGAAGTGATTGGTGCTCATCACGACGTGGTGTGGCGGCAAACCGTGACCGGCGCGCTGCAAGTGCTGGCCAGCCAGCCGGTGGCGATTCTGGTCACCGAGCTCAGCCTGGGCGACGAAGACCTGTCGGCGATGATCAAGCAACTGAAGCAGGAGCGACCGGAATTGCTCACGCTGATCCTGACCTGCTTCAAGGACACCTCGCGCCTCGTCGATCTCATCAATCAGGCGCAGGTGTTCCGTTACCTGCCCAAGCCAGTGCGCAAAGGCATGCTCGGGCGCAGCATCGAGTCGACGATTGCGCGCTATCAGGCAATGACGGCGCGGCCGGTATTGCTGGCCACGCAGACGGTGGAAAAAACACAGGATGTGCTGGAGCAGCAGGTTGGCAGCAAAGTGGCGGAGTATCTGGCCCGCCTGCGCGGGAAGACGGGGCGGGACAAGACGGGGCTTGCGCAGCCGGTAGCTTGAAGCAGCCACCGTGTCGTTGCATGACTTCGCGCTCACTGAGCCTGACCCAGAAGATTTCCGTTGGTCATCGAAGGGCTGGCGAGCTGAGGCGAGGGTTTGGGCAACGCTTTCCTGAGCTTGTCCAAAGGCTCCGGAAAGCGTTGCCCAAGCACTCAGGAGAAGGTTGTGGAAGGATTCAGCTTGAACGGCTTTGCGTTTTTCTGAGGCTTCCCAAGCGGTTCAGGTGTTTGGCGGGCGGCGGCTCAGTGCCGCATCCAGAGTTGTTCCTGCCAGACAAAGCCCAGCAGCCAGCGTTCATGACGTTGGCCTGTGCTGTCGTCCTGTACCCACTCAATGCGCGTCTTCAGGCCGGGTAGTATTTGCCGCGCATAGGCCACATTGAGCTTTTGTGGGTTGTTGCCCGTAGTCGTCAGGCCCGCCAGTGGGGCGAGCACAGCAGCACCACTCCCGCTCACCGTGTTGGACAGACTCAGTGAGTCATAGCGCAGGCCTATCTCATGGCGGCCGGCCTTGAACTCGAATGCGTGGCTCATGCCGCGATGGGTGCCGGCCAGATGTGCCAGACGCGTGGATTCGCGAATGTTGCCGTCGACGTCCTGCTGCATCCATTCGCTGCGCAGGCGAAGGGTTTGCTGGTCGGTCAGTTGCCATTGCAGCCGTCCGTTCACGCCGCCGATGCGGGTGTCACCGGTGTAGCGCACATCCGGCACGGTAATGGTGGTGCCGCCATGGCTGTGTCCGCTGTCATAGCGGTTGTCTGTACGATTGACGGCGCTGGCCTCCAGCGCGAAGAAACCTGCCGTCAGCGTGACTCCTCCGGTTGCAAACGTGATATCGCCGAACACGTCATGCAGTGTTTCTCCCGGCGTTGCCGGGAAGGCATTGCCCTGCCAGCTTTCGATGCCAAGGCGGATGTCGGCGGGCAGCCGGGCGAGCAAACGCAGGCCATTGTCCTCTAGGTGGCGCCCCCAAAAGGCATCGGCCAGCAGGCTGCTTTCTGCATACAGCCGCTCTGCAGGATGGTCGTGCAGCAAAGGGCTGAACATCGGGCTCATGCGGCCACCTTCAACGGCAAAACCCGTGCTCTCGCCGCTTGAGCGCCAGCCTGCATAAGCGTGTTCAAGGCCAAAATCGCCACCGTCATGACTGCCTGCTTTGAGCAGGGCATACAAGCCGTCATCACGGTGATGGGTCAGCGTGAGGATGGCTTGATCCAGCCCCGGGCCGCGCTCGGCCGGCAGCGCATGCCCTCCCATCAGCAGGCCCGGAATCTGCCACGCTTGCGCGGTATTCGCCGCGGCTTCACTGCGCCATGTCGTGCTCAGGGCCGCATCCAGATGAGTGCCTTTAGCGATGCCAAAGCCATGTGGAAAGGCTACGGCCGGCAACAAGCTGGTCAGCAGGACGAAAGGCAGAGAATGTTTCATGGGCTGGGTGTCCAGGGATTGCTGAAGCGCGGATGGGTCAGGAAACCGCTGTCCGTCAGGCTTTCGAGAAAGGCCCGGACGTCGCTGATTTCGTCATCTGAAATGGTGAAGCCGGCGGTCAGTGAATCTTTGAAAGGACTCAGGCGACCGTCGCCCGCATGGGGCCCGCTGGTGATGTTGCGGCCACCGGCCGCATAAAAGCGGATGACTTCTTCCAGTGTGGCCATGCTGCCGTCGTGCATGTAGGGCGCGGTGACAGCGATATTCCGCAGTGTGGGGGCGCGGAACTTGCCCATGTCGGTGGCAATGCCAGTGATGTCAAAGAGACCGGTATTGTTTTCCGGAAATGCGCCTGTGCCGCCAATGTTGAACAAGCCGGTGTTGTGGAATGGCCGTTCGATGAAAAAGGTCGTGCGGTCGATGGTCGAGTCGGAGAAGTTGTAGCCGGCATGGCAGTGGAAGCACTCCAGCCGCTCACCATCGAACAGTTGTTGGCCACGGCGGGCCGCGTCTGAGATAGCGGTGCTGTCACCACGCTGGAAGCGGTCAAATGCACTGTCGAATGAATTCAGTCCGCGCACGAAGCTGGCGAGTGCGCGCACCACGTTGGTGTAGGTGAAAGGGTCGCGGTCTTCCGGGAATGCCTCGCCGAACAAGCTGCCATACACGGGCTCGTCACGCAGGCTTTGCATTATGGTGTCGCGGTTGGCGTCGGTGATGCCGTGCTCGACTGGGTCTTCGCTGAACAGCGGGATGGTGATCTGCTGTTCCAACTGTGTGAGTGATGGATTGGCCCAGGTCAGTGTGGCGTTGTAGGCGTTGTTCACCAACGATTGTGCATTGCGCGCCAGCACCTGCCCGGTCGAACCGGTGGGCAGAGCGCGCCCGTCAGTGAACGCAAGACTCTGACGATGGCAGGAGCTGCAGGACTGGCTGCCGTTGCCGGAGAGGCGACGGTCGTAGAAGAGGTGGCGGCCGAGTTGGAACTTGGCCTCGGACATCGGGTTTTCAGCGGGCTCCAGGGGCAGCGGAATACCGGAGGGCAGGCCCCACGCAAATGCCGTCACCCCAGTCGGGCCGGTATCAATACGTGTTTCGCTCTCGTCCATGCAACTGGCCAAGAGAACAGAAACGAGTACGGCGGCAAGGACACGGATGTGCCCTTGCCGCCGGTCGTGATGCCGCGACGATGTCATCTGGAGGCCGGCTTCACTGCAGGCTGAACACGGTCTGTGTCAGCGCCGGGGCAGGGACTCCGGTGGTCAGATTCAGGCCCAGTGCGTCAAAAATCACGCCGCATTCCGGGTCGGTAACACCGGACATGCAGCCCGCCGGGCCACCGCCGTCTTCGGTCAATTTACTGTTGGCCACCAGTGCGGCGTAGTCCAGACGCACCTTGCTGGTGTTGAGCGTATAGCCCGACAGATTGATGAGTGGACGGTTGTTGTTCGTGCAACTGCCGGTGCCGGTAACAGTGCTGTTAGTGCAACCGGTGCTGCCGAGATGGATGTTGAAAACAGTATTACTGAAGGCCGGGTCAGTCGGGCGAGTAATGCCACCAGTCGGCTGTACTTCTAGCGTTGCATGCTTGTAGCCACTCTGCCAGGCCCAGTGCAGTGCGGCGATGTTCAGCGGTGAGGCGGCGGCAGTGCGGTCACGATGATTCATGGACTGCGGCACACCCACGGTGAATTCGAGCCCGGTATACACGGCACTATCGTTAGGAATCTTGCCGGTGACTGTGCTGCCCAGCGTTGTAGTTGGCGCAGGAGTGGCGTCGCACTTGCCGCCAGTGTGGTCAATCAGTGCCACATTGCCCAACTGGTGAGTGTTCGCGTCCAGTGTGACCGGAGTACTGCTGCCGTCTGCCTTTACCAGTTTCACATCGTGGATGTAGTAGCGGAAGTCACGCACAGGTGCACTGGTGCTCGTGGTGCCGAGTGCTGTGAGGGTGGTGCCACAAGCAATCGGAGTGCTGCCGGACACTGCCTCGAACGCGATGGAAACACTGCGCGTGCTGTTATCAGGAACAGTGACAGTCGTGGTGTCGTCACTGCAGGCGGCTAAAAAGCTGCTGGCGAGTGCGATGCTGAGAGCGAGGCGGCGTGGGTTCATGAGGGCGGCTCCATGTCGGAATGGCCGCACTCTAATGAGCAAACTATTTGAAAGCACTGCGGCATGGTGTCGCAGGCAAGAGGCTCTGCGCCATAAGGCGTCAGTCGTTCTTTTCCGCAAACCAGCCAAAAAATTTCCGCTTTTTTTCTTTCGGTGGCGGCGGCAGGCGCAATACCACCGTGCGGGAAAGCTGGTCATGCCAGCACAGGCGGTGAGGGCTCCAGAGCATCCAGAAATAGTTGGCGAAAAAGCCGGCGAGCACGCTGATCGCCACGGTTTTGAGATTTTGCTGCGCCACGGTGGTCACGATGCCGCAGACCAGCGGAAAAATGCAGGCGGCGGCGCAGCGTGTAATGGCATCCTGCCAGCGCGGCAGCAGGCCATCGGTGCGGACTACCTTCAGACGCCAGGTCTGCATGCCGAGGGTTTGTCCGATGCGCGTCCAGAAGTAGCCATAGAACAGCCACGTCACCAGTACCAGCGCCGGCAGCATCACGTACTGGCGAAAGCTTTCGGAGACGACGGCGAGTTCGTGCGCGCTGGCGGCCTGATCGGGCGTGCCAAGCGGGACCAGAAGCCCGCTGGTGATCAGCCAGAGCGCCATGAGCAGCAGGCCGTCGTAGATCATGCAGTAAAGACGCACGCCCATGCCGGCCTGAACCGGGGCATCAGCCGGCTGTGTTTCAAGAGCTGGCGGTTCAAGCGGCGGTGTGTTTTGCGGCGCAACAGAAGGGGCTTGTGAGCGTGCCGGGGCAGAGCGTTTCTTTTTCGGCACGGCAGGCCTCGACTGAGGTGGCCGGTCTGGCCGGCCGAAGGGGCAGTGATGAATTCTCCGGTGGTGCCGAGAGTCGGAATCGAACCGACACGCCCTCACGGGCAACGGATTTTGAGTCCGCCGCGTCTACCAGTTCCGCCATCCCGGCCGGAGAAGCCGGCGATTATACGGAGCAAGCCGATTCCTGCAATGCCGATATCCGGCTTTTGTCCGTATTTGCTGCCGCAAGCCTCATGAGTGCGGAGTGCGGATGACCTCGCGCGGCGCCCCGCAGGGGCTCGGGGCGCTGTTATACTGCGCCGCCTTTTTCTGTAGCCCCCAAGCCCTGCCGCCATGAATCGTCGCGACTTCCATTTCGACCTGCCCGATGCCCTCATCGCCCGCTACCCGGCGGCCGAGCGCACGGGCTCACGCCTGTTGCAGGTAGACGGCGCCAGCGGGGCTCGCGTGCATGGCCGCTTTGCCGATCTGGAAGCCCTGCTACAGCCGGGTGATCTTCTGGTGATGAACGACACCCGGGTAATTCCGGCGCGTCTGTTCGGCAGCAAGCCTACGGGCGGGCGCGTGGAGCTGCTGATCGAGCGCATCACCGGTGAGTGCGAGGCGCTGTGCCACCTGCGGGCCAGCAAGTCGCCGCAGAGGGGGGCCGAACTGCTGTTTCCGGAAGGGGTGACGGCCCTCATGACCGGCCGCGCCGATGATCTCTTCTGTCTGCGGTTTTCGGTGCCGTTACTCGACTACCTGCAGCGGCATGGCGAAATTCCGCTGCCGCCGTACTTCCAGCGCGCGCCTGAGGCTAGTGACCATGAGCGCTACCAGACGGTCTATGCCGACCCGGCCAAGGCCGCCTCGGTCGCGGCACCGACGGCGGGCCTGCATTTCGATGCGGCAATGCTTGAGCGTCTGTCGGCAAAAGGCGTGCAGCGCGCCTTTGTGACCTTGCATGTCGGTGCCGGCACCTTCCGTCCGGTGCGCAGCGACGACATTCGTGAACATCGCATGCACAGCGAGTGGCTGACGGTGCCGGAGGCGACAGCGGCCACCGTGCGCGAAACGAAAGCCCGTGGTGGTCGTGTGGTGGCCGTGGGCACAACGTCAGTGCGGTCGCTGGAGACGGCGGCCGGCCATGCGGCGCCCGGTGCGCTCATCAGCGCTTTCGCCGGCGAGACCGACATCTTCATTTACCCCGGATACCGCTGGCGGGTTGTCGATGCCTTGGTCACCAACTTCCATCTGCCGGAATCGACACTGTTGATGCTGGTGTCGGCCTTTGCCGGCCACGCCGCCGTGATGACGGCCTACCGTGAGGCGGTGGCAGAGCACTACCGCTTTTTCAGCTACGGCGACGCCATGTTTCTCACGCGCCGTCGCGACGCCGGGTCCCTGTCGTCCTCAGAGACGATAGCCGCAGAAGTGGCCTCCGCCCCTCACTCTGATCCTCTCCCGGCGGGAGAGGGTGACAAAAGAGACCTGCCATGAAATTCACCCTCAAGGCCACTGATGGCCGCGCCCGCCGTGGCGAGCTGGATTTTCCGCGTGGCAAGGTGCAGACGCCGGCCTTCATGCCGGTCGGCACTTATGGCACGGTGAAGGCCATGCTGCCGCGCGACATCCACGAGATCGGCGCCGAGATCATCCTCGGCAATACCTTCCATCTCTGGCTGCGCCCGGGCACGGATGTCGTCAAGCGTCATGGCGACCTGCACGACTTTATTGACTGGGAAAAACCCATCCTCACCGACTCTGGCGGTTTCCAGGTGTTCTCGTTGGGCAAGCTGCGCAAGATCACGGAGGAGGGCGTGAAGTTCGCGTCACCCATTGATGGCAGCAAAGTCTTCCTGAGTCCGGAAATTTCCATGCAGGTGCAGACCGACCTGGGTTCCGACATCGTCATGATCTTCGATGAGTGCACCCCCTATCCGGCGACAGAAACGGAGGCGCGTACCTCGATGGAGCTGTCGCTGCGCTGGGCAAAGCGTTCCAAGGACGAGTTCGAGCGGCTGGAAAACCCGAATGCCCTGTTCGGCATCGTGCAGGGGGGGATGTACGAAAACCTGCGCGAGGAGTCGTTGGCCGGGCTCACCGGTATCGGCTTCCACGGCTATGCCATTGGCGGGTTGTCGGTGGGCGAGCCCAAGGAAGACATGCTGCGCGTGCTCGACTTCCTGCCGCCCAAGCTGCCGGCCGACCGTCCGCGCTACCTGATGGGCGTGGGCAAACCCGAGGACATCGTCGAGGCGGTGCGCCGCGGCGTCGACATGTTCGACTGCGTGATGCCCACCCGCAACGCGCGCAACGGCCACCTCTTCACCAGTACGGGTGTCGTGCGCATCCGCAACAGCCAGTACAAAACCGACACCGGCCCGCTCGATCCGGCCTGTGACTGCTATACCTGCCGCAACTTCTCGCGCGCCTATCTCTATCACCTCGACAAGTGCGGCGAAATGCTCAGCGCGCAGCTCAATACCATCCATAACTTGCGCTACTACCAGACCCTGATGGCGGGTTTGCGCGAGGCAATTGAACAAGGTACATTGCAGCGCTTTGTGGATGCCTTCTACGCCGCTCGTGGCCTGCCAACCCCTTCAATCTAAAGGTTTTTTTGCAGCGGTTTTGTAAGCGGCCGTGCGTCCCCCGTCATTCAACCTCCCGGAGATTCCCATGAGCTTTTTCATCGCCGAAGCCTACGCCAACACTGCCCCGCCCGCGGGTCCGTCGGTGTGGGGCCAGGTCATCATGCTGGGCGCCTTTGCCCTGATTTTCTATTTCCTGCTGCTGCGTCCGCAGATGAAGCGCCAGAAGGAACAAAAAGCCCTGATCGAAAGCCTGCAAAAAGGCGACGAGATCGTGTTTGCTGGTGGGCTTATCGGCCGGATCAGCAAACTGGAAGATGACTTTGCGGTTGTCGAACTGACACAGGGCGTGGATATCAAGATCCAGAAGGCATCGGTGCTCGCCACCCTGCCCAAGGGCACCCTGAAAAACATCTGAAGCAGAACCCGACAGCCCGCGTGAAGCGGGCTGTCTTTTTGGCAAGTCCGAGGCCCAGCATGCGTTTTCCGTTGTGGAAGTACGGCCTGATCGTTGTGATCACCGTCGCCAGCCTGATTTATTCCCTGCCCAATCTTTATCCGGACGAACCGGCCATCCAGGTGTCGGGCGCCAGCGCCTCGGTGCTGACGGACGCCGCTGTGCTGGAGAAAGCCACCACGGCGTTGTCGGTCGCCGGTCTGCCATTTCATGATGCCGAGGTGCAGCCCAAAGGGCTCTTGATCCGTGTCGGTACGGCGGAGCAGCAAGTCCAGGCACAAGACATCGTGCGCCGTGCGCTGGGGGACAGCTATGTCGTGGCGCTGAATCTGGCGCAAACCACCCCGCAGTGGCTGCGGGCATTGGGCGCCGGTCCGATGAAGCTGGGCCTCGATCTGCGCGGTGGCGTGCACTTCCTGCTGGAAGTGGACATGGACAAGGCGCTGGAACAGCGCCAGGAAACCTATGTCAGTGATATGCGGGCCAAGTTCCGTGAAAAGAAGCTTGCTTACCGGGCCGTCGCCGAGCGTGAAAAAGGCGTTGAAGTGCGGTTTGCCACTGAGGAAGACCGCAGCAAAGGCCTCGACCAACTCAAAGTGGACTTCAGTGAGTTTGAATTCAGAGCGCGTGATACCGACGGGCAGTTCTTGCTGGACGGCAGCTTGCGTCAGGAAAAACTGCGCGAAATCACCGACTACGCCGTTGGCCAGAACCTGATCACCATCCGCAACCGCGTCAACGAGCTGGGGGTGGCCGAAGCGGTAGTGCAGCGTCAGGGCGCCAACCGTATTGTCGTGCAGTTGCCCGGCGTGCAAGACACGGCAGAGGCCAAGCGTATTCTCGGGCGCACGGCGACGCTGGAATTCCGTTTTGTGGACTGGGACAACAATGGCGTAGCCACTAATGGCATCGCGCCCCCCGGCACGGAATTGTTCAACTTCAAGGCGAATCGTGAGGCTCCGGTGCTGTTGCAGCGCCGCAAGATTGTGACCGGTGAGCGTGTGGTTGGCGCCAAGTCCGGTTTTGATGAAAACGCGCGTCCGCAAGTCGACATCAATCTCGACTCGCGTGGCGGCAAGCTCATGGCCGAGGCGACACGCAACAATGTCGGCAAGCAAATGGCCGTGCTTTTCGTGGAAACCAAGCAGCGTACGCGCACGGTGACCGATGCCGAGGGCAAAGCGGTCGATTTGCGCGAAACCGTGGTGGAAAAAAGCGTGATCAATCGCGCTACCGTGCAGTCCATGTTGGGCTCCAGCTTCCGTATCACCGGCCTTGATTCACCGGCCGAAGCAGCGGAACTGGCGTTGTTGTTGCGTGCGGGCGCCCTGGCGGCGCCGATGTATTTTGTGGAAGAACGTACCATCGGCCCTAGCCTCGGCCAGGAAAACATCGACAAGGGCGTGCTGTCGACGCAAGTCGGTTTCCTGCTGGTCGCGCTGACGATGATTGCGGTTTACCGCGTGTTCGGCCTGATCGCGAATGTGGCGCTGCTGTTGAACGTTGCCATTTTGCTGGCGGTCATGGGCGCGTTCGGGGCGGCGCTGTCACTGCCTGGCATCGCCGGTATCGTGCTCACCATGGGCATGGCAGTGGATGCCAATGTGTTGATTTACGAGCGTATCCGCGAGGAGTTGGCACGTGGCATGACGCCGCAGGCGGCGATTGTCGCGGGCTATGACCGTGCAATTGTGACCATTCTCGACTCCAACCTGACGACGCTGATTGTGGCCGTCATCCTGTTTGCCGTGGGCAGCGGCCCGGTAAAGGGCTTTGCCATCACCCTGTCGATCGGCATCATTTCTTCGATGTTCACGGCGATTACCGTGTCGCGAGGCATCGTCAATCTGGTTTACGGCGGTCGCCGTGTCACCAAACTGAGCATCTGAGAGCGCATCATGTCCGAAGCACGCATCATTCCCTTCATGCGCATTCGCACGCCGATGGCGATCCTGTCGCTGCTCGTCGTGTTGGCCGGTCTCGTGGCCATCGTCACCAAGGGCTTGAATCTCGGCCTGGATTTTACGGGCGGCACCAGTGCCGAGTTGGTCTATCAGGAGCCGGTAAGTCAGGACGCGGTGACGGCGGCCTTCGAAAAGGCTGGCTTCAAGGATGTCGTCGTCCAGCATCTGGGCGGGGTACGAAATATCGTGGTGCGCATGCCGCCGCAAAAAGCGCATGAAACCAATATCAGTGCCGATATCCTGACGGCTGCGAATTTCGATCCGGCCAACAAGGCCACGGTCCGGCAAGTGGACAGTGTCGGCTCGCAGGTCGGTAACGAGATGTACCAGCAATCATTGCTGGCTATCGGTTTGTCGCTCGGCATGATGATGATTTATGTCGGCTTCCGTTATCGCATGAAGTTTGCGGTGGGGGCCGTCATTTCGCTGGCGCATGACGTGCTGTTCACGGTGGGGGCCTTCGCGATTTTCGGCTGGCCGTTCGACCTTACCGTACTGGCCGCTGTTCTCGCGCTGATCGGTTACTCGCTGAACGACACCATCGTGGTGTTTGACCGTATCCGTGAGAATTTCCGCAAACTGCGCAAGGCAGAGCCTATCGAGATCATCGATATCTCGCTGACCGAAACCCTGCGCCGTACCATCATGACCGTCATGACCGTGATTGTGGTGGTGGTCGCCTTGCTGCTGCTGGGCGGCCCGGCGCTGAAGTGGTTCTCGGTGGCCATGTTGGTGGGCTTGGTGGCGGGGACCTACTCCTCCATTTACATCGCCACCAACTACGCACTCATCATGGGCCTGACCAAAGATGAGTTTGTGGTGGTGCCCAAGCCGGAAATCGATGAAATGCCCTGAGGCCTGTACACCCACAGCCGTAACAAAAAGCCGGACCTTTGTGTCCGGCTTTTTGTTGTCTGCCAATCGGCTGTGGGTGTACAGGGCGTTAGCGGAGCAGTGGCTGTTGTCTGAGTTGCGTGGCAGCCAGGCCGAGTGCCGGCAATGCCGCAGGCAGATTGGGGAGAGGCTGAGTCGCATCCGACTTGCTGTTTAAATGAGAATGGTTATTATTAGCGAAAAGGGGCGCCAATCGCTCCGGGAGCCATCATGACCACGTCCACCGCTTCGCCTGCTAGTGCCGTTCCCCTTTCTGCTCTGCCGACACTGGACTCCACCGCTCTGTTTGCTGCCGGACGCGAAGTACGCATCCGGCATTCGGGCGAGGAGTACCGTTTGAGGCTGACCAGCAACAACAAGCTCATCCTGACCAAGTAGGTGGTGGTCGCTTTTGCAGGTAGTGGCTGGCAGTACGGGCAGGTAGTAGCGAAACGGTAGTAGTGAATAGCTCGCAGGTGTTGGAAGTCCTCAACCGGCTGCTGTGCAAATGCTGTCGCGGGCGACCGATACGTGAGGCGCCAGTCAGGCCTCTCAGTACTGTGTGGTGGTGTCGTTAGCCGCTTGCTGAAAAATGCTTTTCAGAAAGCGGCTTCCCGGCCAGGGATGGCCGGGTCGCGAATCAATCACGCTTGAATGATTGATTCCGCGCGGGGCGACTCCGGACATGTGCCGGAGTCGCGGGCGGAAAAAGCCCGGGGTGGGCATTTTTCAGCAAGCTGTCAGTGTCACGTTGGTCGGTGCTGGCGGCCGGCAGACTACCGGCGTATGGCCAGTCTTCCGGCGTCTCGGCGGCGCCCAGCAAAGTAAAGAAGGTCAGTAACCACGCCTCCAGCCCGCCTTCCATGTTTTGCCAGTGCTCTTGAATGCGCATTGGGCCCACCCTGTCCTGTAATCCCTCTCCACATGACCGTAGAAGCCGGATGCCTGTATGGCAAACCGGGCAGGATGGGCGTGCGCCTCAGCCGACCGGCAGCGCGGCGCCGAAATGGTTTTGCAAAAGATTGACGAGAGTGGGCAGCAGCAGCGGCTTGCTCAGATAGTCATCCATGCCGGCGGCCAGGCAGGCGGAGCGGTGTTCTGGCAGGGCATGGGCGGTGAGCGCGACGATGCAAAGCCGGCGTTGGCCCAGATGACGCTCAAGCGCGCGGATGGCGCGGGTGGTGTCATAGCCGTCAAGGCGCGGCATTTCGCAGTCCATCAACACCAGATCGTAGTTGTCATGCCCTTCACGCATCAGGTCGACCGCTTCGACACCGCTGCTGGCCAGACGTGGCTGGATGCCCAGCTTGCGCAACAGGCCGCCAATCACCATCTGGTTGATCGGGTTGTCCTCCACCACCAGTACCCGCAGCCTTGAAAAACTGGGTAAGAGTCCGTCCGCGTTTCTGGCGGCGGGTAATGGTCGCAGGCCCGGTGTGAGCTGTGCGGTAAACCGGAAGCAGGTGCCCTCGCCACTGCGGCTGCGGGCGGAAATGTCGCCCCCCATCAGGCTCACCAGTTGCCGGCTGATGGTCAGGCCGAGCCCGGTGCCGCCGTATTCGCGTGAGGTGGAGGAGTCCGCCTGGGTAAACCAGTTGAACAGGCTGTCCATTTTTTCCGGTGCAATCCCGATGCCGCTGTCTTCCACCTCGAACTGCAGAAGCAGGTGGTGGTCATCCGGGCTTTCCAGCAGGTTGACGCGCAACTCAACACGGCCACGTGCAGTGAATTTCACGGCATTGCTGAGCAGATTGAGCAACACCTGACGCAGGCGGTTGGGGTCGCCCCGTACACAGGCCGGAATCTCCGGTGCGACAGTGCACACCAGCGACAACGATTTTTCTTGGGCATTCAGTGAGAACACGCGCACACACTCGTCCAGCAAGGCATGCAGGTCGAAGTCGATGTTCTCGAGGGTGACTTTGCCGGCGGCAATCTTGGAGTAATCCAGGATGTCGTTGATGACATGCAGCAGGGCGTGGCCTGAGTTGTTCAGGGTTTCCACATAATTGCGTTGGGTATTGTCGAGAGGTGTGTCTTGCAGCAATTGCGTGATGCCGAGCAGTGCGTTCATGGGCGTGCGGATTTCGTGGCTCATCTTGGCC
>JAUXNL010000152.1 GCA_030684415.1 Moraxellaceae bacterium
CCCGAAGCCCTGCTCGACGAAGTCACCGCGCTGGTGGAATGGCCCGTGCCGCTGGTCTGTTCCTTTGAAGAGCGTTTTCTTGCCGTACCGCAGGAAGCCCTGATTTCCACCATGCAGGATAACCAGAAGTATTTCTGCCTGCTCGATGCCAACGGCAAGCTGCTGCCGCGCTTCATTACAGTCGCCAATATCGAAAGCTCGAACCCTGAATACATCGTTGCCGGCAATGAAAAAGTGGTGCGTCCGCGTCTCACCGATGCCGAGTTCTTCTTCAATCAGGACAAGAAGACCAAACTTGAAACCCGCAACGAACGCCTGAAGACAGTGGTCTTCCAGGCGCAGCTGGGCTCGGTGTTTGAGAAATCTCTTCGTATATCTTTATTAGCTGCATTCATTGCCGAAAAAATTGGGGGGAACTCCCGCCAAGCAGAGCGAGCAGGTCTGCTATCCAAGTGCGACCTTGCAACAGAAATGGTTAATGAGTTTCCGGAAATGCAAGGGATTGCAGGCTATTACTATGCAACGAACGATGGTGAGCATCCTGAGGTCGCTACTGCATTAGTAGAGCAGTATTTGCCAAAGTACTCTGGCGACTCTCTTCCTGCGACAAAGACCGGGATCGCACTTTCTATCGCAGAAAAAATAGACTCCCTCGCAGGTTTATTTGCAATTAATCAGCCGCCAACAGGATCAAAAGATCCTTTCGCACTTCGCCGTGCTTCGCTTGGAATTCTGAGGATCATAATTGAGCATCAATTGCCGCTCTCAATTGATGATCTGATTTATAAGGCCATACGCCCGTATCATGATCACTTCAAAAAAATGCTTGAAGAACTGGGCGCCCATAAATATGAAGAGTCCGACATTTTCGGAAGAGTGAATGACTCTGGAAAAGCTCATGAGCTAACCCGCTTTCTTGTTCGGACGGGAGAGGGCCCTGCAAATCTTGCCGCCCACAAAGAGCTGCAAGACTTCATTTTTGCGCGCTACCGTGCCATGTATGAAGAGCAGGGCATCACGCCCGAAGTGATTGCCGCCGTGCAGTCACTGCGGCCAACCCAGCCCTACGACTTCGACCGGCGCGTGAAAGCCGTGGCGCATTTTGCTGCGCTGCCAGAAGCCGAAGCCCTGGCCGCCGGCAACAAGCGCGTGGCCAATATTCTCGCTAAAGAAACCGTACCGGCAGATGCCGCCGTCAATGTAGCGCTGCTTGCCGAGCCTGCAGAAAATGCACTGGCAGCGGCTGTCACTGCGTTAGAAGCGGAACTGGCGCCACTGTTCAAGGCACGCGACTACACCACGGCGTTGACACGGCTCGCAGCACTGCGCCCGCAGGTGGATGCTTTCTTCAACGAGGTCATGGTGATGGCAGACGATGCGGCCGTAAAAGCCAATCGTCTGGCGCTGCTGAGCCGCTTGCGGTCGCTCTTCCTGCAAGTGGCAGACATCTCGCTGCTGCAAGCCTGAGCGCTGCATCAGGCGACGTGCTGAAACGGCCTTCAGCACGTCGCCACGTCCGGCGGATGCCAGTGGATTAATGCTGTTGCTCTGAACACTTGCGATAAGAATGCCGGGATGACGCCACCAGCAAACGCCGCGCTTTTGCACCAAGACGCCGCCGAACAAGCGTGTTGCTGATGGCGAGAGTGGCCGTGACCTCCTCGCCAGCGCCCCGCAGAAAGTACCCTTTGGGTGCGCGGGGACGACGAACGTGTGTTTTTCAGAGGCTCTCTGATCCCTGCGCTGTCTCGTTGCCGGAATATCCACCGCCGTACATTTGCTCACAAAAGCAGGTGTCTGGCACTTGGCGTCAGCGTCCTGCTGCGCCATGGTAGCGCCCCATGGAATCACGGCCGCCCGGCTGCTCGTTTGAGGGATTTTAATGCTGAACATCCTGCGCTCCCTGCTGTTTTACGTCGGCTACGCGCTGACGCTGGTAGTGTTCAGCTCGCTGGGCGTGCTGCTTTCACCGCTTCTGCCGCGCCGTCATGTGCAGGCGATTTGTGCCACCTGGTGCCATATCGCGATTGTGTGGGCGCGCATTTGCTGTGGCATCCGCTACGACATCTCCGGGCTGGAGAATGTGCCGGACGGCGCCTGCGTGGTGCTGGCCAAGCATGAGAGTGCGTGGGAAACGCTGCTGGTGCAGTGGCTGTTTTTTCCGGCAGTGACGGTGCTGAAGCGCGAATTGCTGCGCATTCCTTTTTTCGGCTGGGCCTTGCGACTCTTCGATCCGATTGCCATCAACCGTGACGAACGCAGCGACGCCCTCAAAGTGGTGCTGCGCCAAGGCAGCGAAAAGCTGAAAGCTGGCCGCCGTGTGGTGATTTTTCCTGAAGGAACGCGTGCGCTGCCCGGCCAGCCGCTGCCTTACTCGGTGGGGGGCGCCATGCTCGCCGTACGCGCCGGCGTACCGGTGCTGCCCATGGCACTGACATCGGGTGATTGCTGGCCGCGTGGCACGCTGATCAAGACGCCGGGTGTGATTCGCGTGGTGATCGGCGCACCGGTGAGCACAGAAGGCAAGAATGCCAAAACACTGAATGCGGAAGTGCGCGACTGGATCGAAAGCCGCATGACGGAGTTGCGCCAGCCTCAGGGCACGCCTGAGTAAGTCGGCGCCCCAAGCCCTCGGCCTGCGCGCAGCCTTTCTATGGCTGGAAACTGAAATGGATGGACTGCAGGAGTGGCTTCGCAGGGTGCCTCACTGAGCTTCTCCATCAACAGCTTCGACAAGAATGTCGCCCCCGCACCGCTCAAGACGACATTCTGCGGGGTCGGCTCATCGCTCCCAGACATTTGCTGAATACGGATAGAGGACTGTTGCAGCAGTGGCTTTGCGTAGCTCTGCTCGCCTGAGTCTTTCGGCCCGATGAGGACAACCCTGTCGAAGACGGCGCTCGGTGATAGGCCGCACTGATGCCAGCAGCGACTTCGATGCGCTCAGGGGGGACGCATCATCCACTGAATGGGAATACTCACTCGTGCCACAGCCCCACAGCAAATGTCGGGGCGGCCGGCAACCCAAGCGGGAAAAAGTCAAATTTCGTCTGCTACCTGCACACAGTTACGCCCGGCATGCTTGGCGGCATACAGCGCCCCGTCTGCACTGCGCAGCAAATCCTCGGCATGCTCATGCCGCGGATGCCAGCTCGCCACGCCGATGCTGGCGGTGAGTGAGCATCCGGCAAATGCGGCGTTTTCGATGCGCTCACGATAGCGCTCGGCCAGCATGAGCGCGCCCTCTGCAGTCGTCTCGGGCAACAGCACTACAAATTCTTCGCCACCGTAGCGCGCGACCAGATCGCTCTGACGCAAATCCTGTTTCAGCAACTCACCAAACTGCGCGAGGACCTGATCGCCCTGCAGATGACCGAAGGTATCGTTATAGCTTTTGAAATGGTCGATATCGATGAGCATCACGGCGAGCGGGCCGTCATGGCGCACACTGCGCGCCACTTCTTCTTCAAGGCGTGCATCCAGGGCACGACGGTTGGCGAGCCCGGTCAGGCTGTCGATAAAACTCAGCGTGCGTAAATGCACATTGGCCACCGACAACTCGCGCGACACGCGCGTGAGCTCGAAGTTCGTGACGATGCTGCGCGCCAGCGTTACGAGCGCGTCGCGGTGCGTGGCGTCCAGTTCGCGCGGCTCGGTGTCAATGATGCAGAGCGTGCCGAGTGCTTGCCCGTTGGACATTACCAAGGGGGCGCCGGCATAAAAGCGGATGCCGGGCGCGCCGGTGACCAGCGGATTATCCGCAAAGCGCGCATCCTGCTGGGCATCGGGCACCACCATCACCTCGCCCGGTGTCAGGATCGCATGAGCGCAAAACGCTACGTCACGCGGTGTCTCACAAACATCCAGCCCGACATTCGCCTTGAACCACTGGCGGTCGGCATCGATCAGCGACACCAGCGCAATCGGTGTCCGACAAATGCACGACGCCAGCCGGACGATATCGTCGTAGGCCTGCTCGGGCGGCGTATCGAGAATG
>JAUXNL010000153.1 GCA_030684415.1 Moraxellaceae bacterium
CACCTGACGCCTGACGCCTGACGCCTGACGCCTGACGCCTGACGCCTGACGCCTGACGCCTGACGCCTGACGCCACAGCATTTCCGCTCTGGCCAGAAATGACAAGCGTTATGTCCCCCCGCCTCATCACGCCCCGCCCGCACGATCGAAATAATCCGCCTCACCCGTCGGCCCGCCGACACCCTCAGGACCCGCTCATGAGCACACCACTGCACGATCAGGATGCCAGCACGCTGCTGGCACGCATGGCCACAGGCGAGCTCGGCAGCCGCGAGCTACTGGAGTGCTATCTCGAGCGCATCGGCCGGCACAACGCCAGCATCAATGCCGTCGTCGCCATGGATGTCGGGCGCGCCCGCCGCGAAGCCGATGCCGCCGACGCCGCCCGCCAGCGCGGCGACGCCCTCGGCCCGTTGCACGGCCTGCCGATGACCATAAAAGACTGCTACGAAGTCCCGGGCATGGCCTGCACCGCCGGATCGCCCGAGTTCAAACACCACGTCCCCGCTGCGCCGGCCATTGTCGTCAGGCAGTTGCAGGACGCCGGCGCCATTGTCTTTGGCAAAACCAACGTGCCGTACATGGCCGGCGACATCCAGACCTACAACCCCGTTTTCGGCACCACCAACAACCCTTGGAACAGCGCACTGACTTGCGGCGGCTCCTCAGGCGGATCGGCCGCCGCGCTTGCCGCCGGCTTCACCGCGCTCGAATTCGGCAGCGACATCGGCGGCTCCATCCGCACGCCCTCGCACTTCTGCGGCGTGTATGGCCACAAACCCAGCCACGGCATCATCTCCATGCAGGGCCACATTCCCGGCCCACCCGGCGAGCTGACCGAGCCCGAACTCGCCGTCGCCGGGCCGATGGCGCGCTCCGCCACCGATCTCGCCCTCTTGCTGGAGGTCACCGGGGCAGCGCCACCGGCCATGGCCGATGGCTGGCAGCTCAACTTGCCGCGCGCACCCCAGAAGTCGCTCTCAGACTTCCGCGTGCTCATGTGGATGGACGACCCCGGCTGCCCACTCGACAGCCGCCTCAGCGCCGTTTACACGCAACTGCAAAGCAGCCTGGTAAAAGCCGGCGCCAGCGTCACCCGAGGCAGCCCCGACAACCTCTCGCTAGAGCGCTTTTTTGCGGAATACGCCGTTCAGATCACCGCGCAGTTCCTGGCATGGCCGCCCGCCGCCACGCCCACCGTCATGCGCCACCTGATGAGCATGGGCGGCAGCCTCACCAGCTTGCTGCCCCTGCCCGGCCTGCCCCCGCATGCCGACAAGTTCGCCAAAGGCGCCGCCATCAGCCATGCCAACTGGCTCGCCGCGCGCGAAGCCGGGCTGCATCTGCGCGCGGAGTTCCTCAAGGTTTTCGGGAAATACGACGTGATCCTCACCCCGCCGGTGATGACCACCGCCTTCCGGCACGACCACTCACGGTTTTTCAGCCTGCGCAAAGTCACCGTCGACGGCAAACGCCGCTCGTACACCGACATGCTGATGTGGCAGGCCCCACCGGTGCTGATGGGCCTGCCCGCCACGTCGGCACCGGTCGGGCTCACGCACGACCACCTGCCGGTGAATGTCCAGATCATCGGCGCGCCCTACCACGACCTGCACACCCTGAAGTTTGCCGAACTGATGGCCGCTGTCACCGGCGGCTTCAGAGCCCCGCCCCCGATCAGCCGCTAAACACGCCCGCCCCACTTTTTACGGAGCCCTCACATGCCAACGTTCAACAAGCGCACATTTGATCTGGCCACGCTGGCCAGCAGCCTTACCGCCGCCGCCGCTAGCGCCCCACGGGCATGGTGGGCGCAGCAATGGCCCGCCACATCACGCGCCCTGCAAGAACAGGTGATGCTCGCCGTCAGCTCGGTGACACAGTGCCGTTACTGCACCTGGGTGCATGCCGGCGCCGCTCTGGAAGCCGGCGTCGATCTCGAGCAACTGCAACACCTGCTGGCCGAAGAAAGCCTGCAAAACGCCACCAGCAAAGAACGCATCGCCATCCTGTTTGCGCAGCATTACGCCGACACCGGCGGCCACCCCACAGGCGCTGCCGTCTCCCGGCTTTACTGCACGCTGAGCCGCCCGGAATACCTGGAGGTGATGGCCCTGATCGACACCATTTATTTTTCTAACCTGGCTGGCAACTCGATGGATGCCGTGATCGCACGGCTCAAAGGGCAAAAAGTGGAAAACGGACACTTGCTGGCGGAGGTTCTGGCAGCAGCGGTGGCATGGCCAACATTGGGCGTTGTGTGGCTGCGCAGCCGGCGGCAGCGGCAGAGCGACATGGCGGCGTTGTAGTTGGGGGCGGAGGTGTTGCCTGTATAAAACCACAGAAGCCTACAGGCGGCAGGCGCTATTGAGGGAGTAGCCCAGCGGGATTCAGGACGGCATCAATGCTCGCACCATAGCTTCCCAAGCTAGAGCCGTGGATTCGAATCCCATCGCCCGCTCCATATCAAAAAGCCCGCGATTGCGGGCTTTTTCCATTTTGGGATTAGGGTCGGCCAATCCCGTCCGGGCCAACTATTAAGACTTTTATGCCACTACCCCTAATGGCGCTATTTCGATAGTTGGCC
>JAUXNL010000154.1 GCA_030684415.1 Moraxellaceae bacterium
CGACGAAGCGCGGCTATACCCTGCACGAGCACCTGGATAACTCAGGGCTGGTGCACATGAATGCCCGGCTCTACGATCCGCTGATGGCGCGGTTCCTGAGCCCTGATCCGGTGCTGGCGTACCCTGAGAATCCGCAGGATCTGAACCGGTACAGCTATGTGTGGAATGGGCCGCTGAGCGCAAAAGACCCCAGCGGTGAGTGCTATTACTCTGTCGGAAATGGGGTGCGTTGCTTCTCTCATGCAAATGATGTCAAGAATAGTGTTCTGTCGATGGCAGACGATGCATGGAGGAACGGGCGTTATGGAAGTGCGCTGATTGGCTATGGCCTGGGGAGCCTGCAGACTGTCAATATGGCAGTCGGGTTTTTCAGTGATGCGGTGCTTGCACCGGGTAATGGCTCCTATAATCTGTTGTCTGGTTTACGTGAGGGCGATTCATCACGAGCTGTTGGCGGAGGCGCAGAGCTTTTGCTGTCGCTCACGATGCTAAAGCTCGGTAATCCGACGGCAGCTGCGCCCAGAGGAGCAGCGGATACAACTAGGGTCGGACGCTGGATGAGTGAGACGGAGTTCAATCTCATGAATCAAACAGGCCGTGTCGTAGAGGGGGCTGGTGGTCGAACTTACGTTGTTAATCCAGCGAACCCAGTCGCGTTCACGGGTGCTGGACGAGGCTCTTCGATCTATGCGGAATTTAATGTGCCAACTAACGTGTTGAAGCTCGGGAGTAAGCCAGAGTGGTCTGTTATTCCCGGTCCAAATGTTACAACTCGGCTCTACGGCCCAGCACCTGCTGAGTTGGCTCCCGCAACTTGCATTGTTTGTGTTATTCGGAACCCATAATCATGCATATTTTTGATGTCTTGGAAGTGTGGACGCGTTCAATTGAAGCGATCTTTAACGCGTCCGGTGTAATCTTGAAGTTTGATCGGTCGCAAGTTGACCGGCCAAACCCATCTTGTAGCCTGAATCTACGGTACGACGATCACGAAGCAGATCTAATAATTTGGGAGTCGGGCGAAGCTGAGTTCGCTGTTGGTAAGGCTGATGGGGAGGTCAGTCAAATGCATTTTGATGATGTGCGAAATCGAAAGGAGCTCTCAGCGATCCTCTCACGGTTGGCCGAGTTCATTGTTTTAAGTCGATCCAAGCAGAGTTAACGTTGTAAACACAGCGGGCTCCGTTCGTAACGTCAATGCCGTTGGCGGTACTATGAACTGCGTAAACTGTGTAATTGCAACGGATGCTGCTCTGGCGGGGCGAAACGCGTCAGCCATACTTGGAGGGCCATATCGAGTCAGCGTACTTGAGAAATTCTATGGTGCTCAGTTTGGTTTAGCAGGACCTATTGGTAATGTTTCGAATGCGATGTCTGCTGCAGGCTCAGGAGCGAGAGGGATTGTATTTGGGTCGCGTGGAAGTGAAGTTGGTCATGTTTTCAATGTGGTTAACCAGAATGGGACAATCAGATTCTTGGATGGTCAAACTGGCAAGGCTGCTTCTCTGGATGGGTTTACTAAATTTCAGTTATTGAGGACTAATTGATGTTCCCAATTACTCAGGATCAAGCCATCAAGCTTGCAAAAGCGCATATTGATGTTCTTGCATCAGCTACGGGAGATAGTTTCGAACTACTTCTTGATAGGTCTCAAGTTGTTGAGCAAGGATGGATATTTTTTTTCAACACTTCCGATTTCGTTAGAACCGGCAGCGCCTCTGATTCATTGGCGGGGAATGGGCCTTTACTCGTGTTTCGAGATGGCAGGGTACGCGAACTACCGTCTTATCTTGCTGTGGAGGATTCACTGAAAAATATTTGATGTTGCAGAAATGGCTGTTCATCAAATCTCTACAAATATGCAGTAGGCGCCAATCCAGCCGGGCGCTTGACTTTACTCTGGAGGTAGCGCAGGGCGCAATCTCAAAAAACCACCTATGTGGTCGAGCAAGAGACAACGCGTTACAGCAGCGTGCTTTACTTCTATCCTGAGAACCAGAGCCGTGCGCAAGGCGTTCGTCATGCACTGGTGATGGACGACTGGAGAGGGCCGACGGGCACGCTGAGCCGTCGACTGCGCATTACAGCGCAGGGTGGCACAAGCTTTGTCGCCAATGAAACGTTTGTCGATAACGTGAGCGAGACGTTGCTGACGCCGCAGCGCACGCTTACGGCGCAATCGACGAAGCGCGGCTATACCCTGCACGAGCACCTGGATAACTCAGGGCTGGTGCACATGAATGCCCGGCTCTACGATCCGCTGATGGCGCGCTTCCTGAGCCCTGATCCGGTGCTGGCGTACCCTGAGAATCCGCAGGATCTGAACCGGTACAGCTATGTGCATAACAGACCCTTGGTACATAAGGACCCGAGTGGGGAGGCTGTATTTTTTGCGGTTCCACTCATCTATGCATGGGCTTCGAGCGGTATCATTTGCGTAAGATTTTGTGGTCCAGCACTATCGGTTGTTGAGGGGGTTTTTGCACCCGGACCATCGCTTGCCGCTGCTGAGGGTTTTGCTGCCAATCGGCTTTCGGCAGGCGTTCGTATGGCGAATGCAGATACTGCGTTGACTCGTGCGGCAGGTCAGGCCTTAAGTGATGTACCATCTGTCCCTTACCATGTTGCAAAAAAAGCGCCTGTCCATCACATATGCACAGATAAGAACTGTATTTCCGCAGCTTCAGGTGGGCCGTGGACACCACGTTTTGATGCAATCTTTCAAAAGGTGGGGATGAATCTCGATGATGCGTTGAACAAGGTGGCAATTCCAGGCCATAAAGGCCCACATCCGGAGGCGTACCATCAAGCAATATTTGACCGATTAACTAGTGCGACAGATGGTCTAAATGGTGCTGCATACAAGGATGCACTTCAGGTCGAACTTCGTGCCATCGGCACAGAGTTGCGAACGCCAGGATCGATGCTTAACAATTTGGTTACTAAACGATGATGACGGAAGTCTACTACCGGGTTGTTGTTGACCCTAAAGCAATTGATCGTTGGTATTTGGGCGCCCCCTTCGACTCCGAAGGGGGCGAGGTTGATCCTCGAGACTTTACGCAGGGTAAAGTCACTGGATGGAACGCTTCTTTAGTAGTCCGTCTTCGCAAGACTGGCCGTCAAATTGACTTTAATTTTGCCGATTTTGACATGGTGGTTGTGGATCGGCGCCTGTCGCCCATTCTCCGTGAATTTTCTGGAACATCGTTACAGTTGCTCCATTCGACTGTTGATGGGACGAAAAATGCCTACGACATTGTAAATGTCTGCGATCTTGTTGACTGCATTGATGAATCAAGTTCTCAGTATCTGAAATGGTCATCGGCTGATGGTCGTCCAGAAAAAATTGGTCAATATCGGATGATTACGAGTCTGCGTATTGACCCTTCGCGCGCTTCTGGGCATCACTTATTCAGGCTTGTTGGGTGGCCGGTGGCACTTATCGTTTCGGGCGAATTGAAGGCAGCTCTTGAAGCGAGTGGAGTGTCAGGGGTCTCTTTTTCTAGGGTCAGCTGATTTCATGTTGAAAACACTACACGTGCGTTAGCTCCCTAATATCCTGCTGAAAATGGATTTTTGGGCGCTATAAACAAGACACTGACCGCGACATCAACTCCCTATGCGGATGGCCAGCGTGTCTATGCAACCACCAATGTTCTGTTCCGTGGTGAAATCACGACCACAGTGAATGCCGGAACAGTTGGCCGTTATCTGCAGTTTGGCATAACAAACGTGGGGGGCACTGCCGCCAACAGCAAAACAGCTCGACTGCACTATTTGCGTTTGCAGGGGAATCAGGCGATTGCGGTTTACATCGATGGAAAGAAGGAGAGTGCCGCGGGCGTACTGCAATCGGTAGCCGTGCCTTTGCCGATCACCGTAGCGGACAACACCACCTATGTGGTTGAGATCGAGACAACGCGCTACAGCAGCGTGCTCTACTTCTATCCTGAGAATCAGAGCCGTGCGCAAGGCGTCCGTCATGCGCTGGTGATGGACGACTGGAGAGGGCCGGCGGGCACGCTGAGCCGTCGACTGCGCATTACAGCGCAGGGAGGCACGAGCTTTGTAGCCAATGAAACCTATGTCGATAACCTGAGCGAGACCTTGCTGACGCCGCAGCGCACGCTCACGGCGCAAACGACAAAGCGCGGCTATACCCTGCACGAGCACCTGGATAACTCAGGGCTGGTGCACATCACTGCCCGGCTCTACGATCCGCTGATGGCGCGCTTCCTGAGCCCTGACCCCGTGCTGGCGTACCCTGAGAATC
>JAUXNL010000155.1 GCA_030684415.1 Moraxellaceae bacterium
CGACACATCTGGTCGTGATCTCATATGACGATCCGCTCGGCCGCATCATGCAGACCTACCGGGAAATTGGGAGACCGTCACAGATCAGTTTGCTGATCGGTCCCGCATTGGCCGACCTGACCACGCTGACCGAGAACTACCTGCCCAAGGCCGCCATCGACAAGACAACCTTCCGCATGAGCGAACTGCTCAAGCAGCGCTGGGGGACTCAGCAATCAGGCGAGAAGCAAACGCTAGACGATGCGCATTCTGCTGGGGGACAACCGGAATGAGCCTGTCGCCGCTCGCTTATGCCGACTCCCTGCGCATCGGCACTATCGACTTCGTCTCCCCCGACGAAATCAAGGTGATGATCGACATTGAGGCCCCCGACGGCGTGGCGCTCAACACCGGCACTCCGCGTCCGTTCCCACGTATCAACGGCTATTTGCTGATCCCCAGCGACGAGGGACATCTGGTTGCCCAGGTCGAATGGATCACCATCGAGCGTTCTCAATACCCCAAGCGCAAGGGCATGCAGGACTTTGGCCTAGTGGACTTGCCCTATCCCCTGCGCAAGATGAGCCTGAATCCGTTGGGCTGCCTAGCGTATGAAGGTAGCGGGGAAGACGGCAAAGAGATCTACCGTTTCCGGCGCGGGGTTGAAAGTTACCCAACCGTCGGCGATGCGGTGCTGCTCCCCACTCAGAACCAGCTGCGCGCCATCGTGGAGTCGGGAGATAACCGCCGCGTACTGATCGGCAGTAGTCCGCTGGCCGCCAATGCCAAGGTCATGATTGATCCCGACCGGCTTTTTGGCCGTCATCTGGCTGTGCTGGGCAACACCGGCAGCGGCAAATCCTGCTCGGTGGCGGGGCTAATCCGCTGGTCCATGGACGAGGCCCGCAAAGCCCGAGCTGGGGCAGACCCCAATGCCCGTTTTATCGTGCTTGACCCCAACGGCGAATACGCCAACACATTCCGTGACATGAGCAAGGTTCGGGTGTACGCCGTCGAACCCAGCGAAGGCATTGAGCAGCTGCAAGTTCCTTTGTGGCTCTGGAACAGCTCGGAGTGGGCCGCCTTTACCCAAGCCAGCGCCAAGACCCAGCGGCCGACGTTGGTGCAGGCGCTGAGAACCGTCCGTGATGGTGTGTTCACCGCAGCAGTCACGCCCAGCCATGAGATGCGCCGCTATCTGCGCACACTGGTCGGTATCCTGCAATTGGAGCGCAATGCCGGCAGCCCATGGGCGAAGTTTCCTCTCCCCAAGAACTTGCTGGAGAAGCTCAAGAAGTGGCAAGAGGGGTTGGGTGACCAGGATTCCTTTGGGGCTACCGAAAAGACGGCACTCGCTGCAGTCAGAGACAAGATCACAGCCCTTGCCAATGCTCGCAGCAGTCAATATCCCACCTATGAGTTCACGCGCGCCGAGATTGACGAGCTTCTATCACTCATCCAAGCAGCACATTTCGCGTTTGGAGGCAGCGACACCGATATCCTGCCCATTGATGCCGATGTGCCGCGCAAATTCACGGGTGACCAACTGCTGAGAAGTGTCGAAGCCACGGCGGAGCTGCTCGGGGTGTCGGAGTACGTCGAAACAATGCAGATGCGCATCCGCACCATCCTTTCGGACAGTCGCATGAAGGTCGTCTCAGGCGATGCCAAAGAACTGACGCTGGATGATTGGTTACGGAACTACATAGGCGACAACCAAGCTTCCAACGGCTCCGTCACTGTGATCGACCTCTCGCTAGTACCGGCTGAAGTAGTGCATGTCATCACGGCCGTAATTTCCCGAATGACGCTAGAGGCCCTTCAGCGTTACCGCAAGCTGCACCACGGCAAGACCTTGCCCACGGTGTTAGTGATGGAAGAGGCGCACACCTTCATCAAACGCTACAACGACGACGCTGAAAACCAGAACTCGGCCGCCATCTGCTGCCAGGTGTTTGAAAAGATCGCCCGCGAAGGGCGCAAGTTCGGACTGGGCCTGGTGCTGTCCTCTCAGCGCCCGAGCGAACTGTCGCCCACTGTGCTTTCCCAGTGCAACAGCTACCTACTGCACCGCATCAGCAACGACCGTGATCAGGAACTGGTGCACAAGCTGGTGCCAGACAACCTACGTGGCTTGCTGCGCGATTTGCCCTCTCTGCCCTCCCGTCACGCCATTCTGCTTGGCTGGGCATCGGAGCTTCCGGTATTGGTGCAGATGAACGCGCTGCCCGAGCGTCACCGACCGAAATCGGAGGATCCGGATTTCTGGGCAGTGTGGTCAGGAGAAGGCCTAGAAGAAGACGCTATCGGTGACTTGGAGGAAAGAACCGTTGATTGGAAGAAAATCTCTGATGATTGGCAGCAGGTCTCTTCTTTGACTGACAGCACCGAAATCAGTGCGCCGGAGGAAGACCCTGATGAGCTCTAGTCCCAACTGCATCGACACTCGAATTCGCGACCGTACAAAGACCGCTGGAAACGCGATCTGCTGCGCGTCAAAGGCGGCAACCACGACTACTGCATCACCCGCGAGATCTACGTACTGGCCCTGCGCCAGTTCCAGTCCAGCCACCGCTCACCTGCATCCGGCTTCAAACCCGTACCTGATGGGTTTGCAGAGGATATGGCGTTTGACAGAAAAGCATTACCGAAAGGGGAACAGGCATGAGCCAGCAAGATAAAGCGGAAATGGCCAAGTATTTTTACCGCGTCTCGGCGGCGGATTTTATGAAGATTCCGGGGAGTCCGATTGCGTATTGGACAACAAATGGACTTATTTCTGCTTTCGTAAATGGAGAGCTGCTTAGTAATATTTCAATTCCAAGGCAAGGCCTAGCGACTATGGACAACGCTAGGTTTACGCGTATCTGGCACGAAATTTCAATGTCAGCGTCTTCGATTATCTCAAACCATAAAGGTTGCAAGTGGTTTCCATACAACAAGGGTGGGGATTTTAGAAAGTGGTATGGAAATCAAGAAATACTAGTGAACTGGCTCGAAAATGGCCATGAAATAAAACAACTAGCCATTAGCCGTTACGGAAGCGCGTCTAAACGAGTTGTCAATGAAGGCTCATATTTCTTGCCAAGTATCACATGGTCAAAAATCAGCAGTAGCAAACCATCATTTAGATATCAGCCGCAGGGGGCAATTTTTGATGTCGCCGGAATGTCAATTTTCCCATCAGAAGATAAGTTCTGTGAATTGATAACCCTACTTAACTCGAAGCTGACATTGCGAATTCTTGAATTACTATCACCAACTTTAAATTTTGAAGCCGGCCATATCGGTTCAATACCCGTCATTAACTCGACTACATGCTTCTCGAATTCTTTTGAGAAGCTAGTTGAGCTTTCAAAACTTGACTGGGATTCCTACGAAACTTCTTGGAAGTTCAATAGTCTATCGCTAATAAAATCAGACAATAATAAATCAACACTGCAGGATTCCTATCAGAAACTCAGAATCCACTGGCGTGAAATAACGTTAGAGATGCAACGACTGGAAGAAGAGAACAACAGCATCTTAATCCACGCCTACAGCCTGCAGGAAGAACTAACACCCGAGGTACCGCTGAACGAAATCACGCTGACCTGCAACCCGTACTATCGCTATGGTAACGACAAGAGCGAAGCAGAGCTGGAAACACTGCTTAAGTGCGACACCATTGAAGAACTTGTGTCCTACGCCATCGGCTGCATGATGGGCCGCTATTCGCTGGACAAGCCTGGCCTGATCCTCGCCAGCCAGGGCGAAAGCCTGCAGGACTATCTCAGCCAAATCCCTTTAGCGCGCTTTGTGCCCGATGACGACGGCATTCTGCCGCTGACCGATCAGGAATGGTTCGCTGACGACGCCACCAACCGCTTCCGCGAATTTGTCCGCACTGCCTGGGGCGAGAAGACCCTGCAGGAGAACCTCGACTTCATTGCGGAAAGTCTGTGCCTGCATGCCATCAAACCCAAGAAAGGCGAAGACAGCACCGACGCCATTCGCCGTTACCTGAGCAGTCAGTTCTACAAAGACCACCTCAAAACCTACAAAAAGCGGCCTATTTACTGGCTTTTCAGCTCCGGCAGGCACAAGGCCTTTGAGTGTCTGGTCTACCTGCACCGGTATAACGAAGGCACCTTGGCGCGCATGCGTACCGAGTACGTCATCCCGCTCACCGCCAAGCTCAATGCTCATGCCTCAAAACTGGAAAAGGATATCGACGCCAGTAGCAGCACCGCCGAAAAGAAGGCGCTAGAAAAACAGCTGGCCACTCTGCACAACCAGCAAGCCGAGCTTGCAACCTTCGACGAGAAGCTCCGCCATTTTGCCGACCAGCGCATCCGCCTGGATCTGGATGATGGCGTAAAGGTGAATTACGGAAAATTCGGCGACCTTCTTGCCGAAGTAAACGCAATTACTGGCGACAGCCAATAAATAACCCAAGGATGGAAGACATGAATTTATTAACTGTGAAGCTAAAAGATTGTTATGGAATCGGCATACTTAATCATGACTTCAAATTTGATAAAGCCAACGCAAATTTAGTTTATGCGCCAAATGGCGTTATGAAGACCTCTTTCGCTAAAACTTTTCAGATGCTCTCAAAAGGGCTCTCTCCTGAAGAAAAACTCTACAACAAAAAGTCAGAGCATGAAGTACAACTAGATACAGATACCATTACCTCCTCCGAAATCTTAGTCATTGAACCTTTCGACAAAAGCTTCGAATCAAAAAACATTTCCACTCTCTTGGTTAACCCAGAGAAAAAGCAAAAATATGATGCGGCTATTAAGGAAATTATTGAAGCCAAACAAGTTCTCATTAAAGCCCTGAGAGCTAGATCAAAGCTAAAATTGGATGATATTGAAAAGCAGATTAATCAGGATTTTCTTTGCCAGAACATATTTGAGGCATTAGAGGCGGTAAGAGCCTGCGAACATGGCGTCGCCGGATACGCCAATATCTCCTACTCCGTAATATTTGACTCAAAAGTTACGGAGCTACTGGAAGATAGCGACGTTAAAAGTGGCATAATAGAATACACAAAACGATATGGCGAGCTTATTGAGAAATCCCCACTATTTAGTAAGGGCAAGTTCAATCCAGCAAATGCAGCATCGGTATCTAAGACGCTCCAGAAAGAACGTTTTTTCGATGCGAACCACAAAGTTTTGCTGAATGGATCTGACGCGCCAATTGCGACCCCAAAAAGTCTTGACGACACCATGAATAAGGAGACCTCATTAATTCTAGGCGATGGCCACCTAAGAGAGATCTCCAAGAAGATTATCGGCGGCGTTGCCTCAATTAAGACCTTTCAAGACCTCCTTGAGGGCCACCCTCAATTGGCGATTGATCTGGTAGACCTAGACAAACTAAGAAAAACTCTTTGGGCCTCTTATTATTTGGAAGATAAAGAACTATTTGACAAACTACTAAATGCTTATTACAGCAAGAAAGATGACCTTATTGAAATTGAAAATCAGGCAGCCCTAGAAAGCACCTCTTGGCACGAGACTAAAGACATATTTAAAGCTCGGTTCCATGTCCCGTTCGAAATTGATATCGAAGATAATGTTAATGCCATTTTAGGCACATCCGCGCCCAACATGGTATTTGCGTTTGAAGATGAACAAGGCAATTCGATTGCATTCAATAGGGGGCAATTGGATTCAATTGATTTTCTCTCTGTTGGCGAACGGAGAGCAATGTATTTGATGTACGTAATTTTTGAAATAAAAGCCCGCATTCAATCGGGTCAACGCAGCCTAGTTATAGTAGATGACATAGCTGACTCTTTTGACTACAAAAACAAATACGCAATTATCGAATATCTCAAAGAGCTATCTGAAGAACCCCTGCTTCGCCTTATTGTTCTCACCCACAATTTTGATTTCTACAGAACCTTTCAAAGTCGAATTCTTGGTGAGCGCACAAAGCGCGAGTGCTCATTTATTGCAGAACGGAGCGGAAATGTTGTAACACTGAGCCCCGGCGGAGATACAACCATAAGCAATCCATTTGAGCACTGGAGAAATAACTTCAATTCCAGTAATGCGATACTTGTCTCCCTAATCCCATTCATTAGAAATCTCATTGAGATTAAAGATGGAGTTTCTGGAACCTATCACAAGTTAACGTCGATGCTGCATATAAAACCTGATACTAAAACCCTGACGCTGGCTGACCTTGAACAAGCCATTTCAGATGTAATCAAGATGCCACTTAATGCTAATTTCAACAGGAATGACTTAATTATTGATTTAATTTATTCAGTTTCTGATGAGATATCAGCCAATCAGAATCCACCCTCTTTATCCTTGGAAAACAAAATTTCTCTATCTATAGCCATTCGCTTGAGAGCCGAAGAATTTATGTGGAGCCATGTAAGTGACAAGTCTGAGATCAAAGGCTCTCAAACCGGGAAGCTATACGATCGCATATGCAAAGAAAATAAACACTTAGGTGGCCAGTTTGATAACGTCCGGAAAATTCTTGGACAGGTAATTTTAATGACCCCTGAAAATATCCACATCAACTCATTCATGTATGAGCCGCTTATGGATATTTCATCTCTCCACCTGACCCAGCTTTTATCTTCAATTAAGAATCTAAGCTGGCCACAGTCAATGACAACTGCTTAAAGATAATAATTAGATATGCATGCGAGGTTTTTCTAATTAATTTAAGTACTTGTTAAGGAACTTTATTGATGGATACTCTGCAAATTACTCAAGGTCTATGCCAGGCCTTCTTTGCTGAAAACCACCGCATTGTGTTCTGGTACGACCCGGAGCAGAGCTTTATTGATGAGCTTGTCCAGCTCGACTTGCCCAACGTGCAAGTCGTCAATATGCAGGGAGAGTCCACCTTCGGCCTCAAGCTTAAACTGGAGTTCGAGGACAATCAGGGAAAGTATCTTTTGTACTTCCCCTGCGCTGAACCAGAGGCCAATGACGACTGGCTGCTCGACATCAAGCTCTACTCCCGGAGCTTTTATGCAGACCGGATGTCCTTGATCTTTAATGACCTTGGCCTGCAGCAGCAGAGCCTGCGTGAGCACCTGTCCAAGCGGGAACGCTTTCTCAGCAGCAAGGCCCGCCTGGCAGCATTGAAGCGACTAATCCAGCCAACGGATGATGCGGACGCTCTTGATCTGGCGATGATTGCCGTTGTCATTGGCGCCAATGCCTGCGACGTCACTACCCTCATTTGTACACTCGCCGATGCCGCCGTCCAGGACGATCTTGGCCTGGAGACCAACCCTGCCGCCATCGAAGACTTGTACAAGTACCAACTGATGCCGGCACTTCTGCAGGCGCTTCGTGACGAAGTGGGTTATCCAGCGAGTCTTGAGGAAATAAGTGGCGAAAAGCCCTTCGGCTTTGGCTTCTTCCTGATCAGGCTTCTGGCCACTGGCTTCTGCGAGAGCATTGGCGAGATTCCCGGCTGGGCCAGCTCTGTGGCCATTTCCTCCGCCAACGCCCGAGCGACCGCCCGTGCTCTCCTTTCTCGCTGGCGAGACAGCTCCCGCTACTACAAGTCCTATGACGTGATTTCGGGCTGGGTCAGTGAAGCCCTGCGCATCCAGCAGAAGATCAGTGATATTCCCGTGGCTACCTTGGCCAATGTCGCCACCTTTGAGTCTATCGAACGCCAGATCATTGTCGATTTGACCAAAGCAATTCCTGATGCATCCCCGCGAGATCTTGCTCAGTTCACACGAATAATTGCAGAACGCTTGGACAACTACTGGGCTTCCCGACACAAGGATGATGATATCCGCCGTAAGTACCGTCTTCTGTATACGGCGCTTGCGGCGGCGATTGATCTCTTCACGCTACGTCATAGCCACGCGGCCGGATTCCACTTTGCCTCTACCGAAGCCCTGTACAAGGCCTACGAATCGGATCTCTATCAGTTCGATACGGCCTATCGCCACTATTTCGCTGCCTCTCAACGCGCACATGTCGAGCTGCTGAAGAAGCTCGATGATGCCGTGGAAGACTGCTACGCCTACTGGTACCTGGACCAACTGGGGCGTTGCTGGGGTGACCGGCTGGAAGCCGAACAACGACTGCAAAATTGGAAGCTGACCGGCATACCTAACCAGCAGAACTTTTATGAGCACTGGATCCGCCCCCAGCTTGATAGCCATCGCAACAAGCGTGTCGTCGTCATCATCAGTGATGCGCTTCGCTATGAAGCAGCCCTTGAGCTGCGTGACCGCATCAATCTGAAACGCTACAGCGAAGCAACCCTGGGGAGCCAGCTGGGTGTTCTGCCCAGCTACACCACGCTCGGGATGGCGTCTTTGCTGCCGCACAAGACGCTGGAATACAAGGAAGGCAGCGGAGACAACGTCTTTGTTGATGGCCTGTCGACGGCAGGGACCCAGCAGCGCAACGCCATCATGTCTCAACACAATGGCATCGCTGTCACGGCCGACCAGGTCAAAGACTGGTCCCGGGATGCTGGCCGTGAAGCCCTCAAGGATCAACAGCTGGTCTACGTCTATCACAACGTGATTGATGATCGCAGCGACAGTGGTGGCCCCTCCGAGTCAGATACCTTCCATCATGTTGAAGTCGCGATTGAAGAGCTGAATGAGCTAACCAAGAAGATCCTGATGCACTTCAATACCAGTACGGTATTGATCACTGCCGATCACGGCTTCCTGTTTCAGCAAAGCAAGCTGGAGGTAGCAGATCGCACCTCGCTCGCAGAAAAGCCCGAGAGCGCGTTCAAGAGCAAAAAGCGCTATGTGCTAGGTCATACCCTCCCCGTGGCCAAGGACGTTTGGCACGGCTCAACCAGACAGACTGCGGGAACAACCTCGGACACCCAGTTCTGGATTCCAAAGGGCGCCAATCGCTTCCATTTTGTGGGTGGAGCCCGCTTTGTGCATGGCGGTGCCATGCCTCAGGAAATTGTGGTGCCCGTCATCACCGTCAACCAACTGCGCGGGGAGAAGGCTGAGAAACGGACCAAGCGGAAGGTTGGTGTCATTTCGCCCAAGTCGGCGCTGAAGATGGTGACCAATATTCAGCGCTTTGACCTGATCCAGACGGAGTCCGTGACCGATCAGGTACTGCCCATCACTGTTGCCGTTGCCATCTACGATGGCGACAAGGCGGTTTCCAGCGAGGAAGTGGTCAGCTTTGACTGCACAACCGACTCCATGACAGAGCGGATGAAGCAGGTCCGCCTGTCCCTGTCCGGTAGCGATTTTGATCGCCAAAAAGACTACTTCCTGATCATTCGTGACAAGGATCTGAATACCGAGCTGGAACGCTATCGTGTCACCATCGACCTTGCCTTTACTGACGACTTTTTTTGAGGCCCGAGACAAGCCATGACTATTGAACTGGATAAGGATCTCGACCAGCTGCTGAATGAAAACTTTGGCGGTCGCGTGGTTCGCAAGGATCTCACCAAGCTTATCAAGGAAGGCGCTAACGTCCCGGTGTATGTGCTGGAGTATTTGCTCGGAATGTACTGTGCCTCGGATGATCCTGAGATTATTGAAAAGGGTCTCAGGAACGTGAAAACCGTGCTGGCGGAGAACTATGTCCGCCCCGATGAGGCCGAGAAGGTCAAATCCTTGGTGCGCGAGCGCGGCACCTATAAGGTGATTGACCGAGTGACGGTTCGCCTGAATGAGAAGAAAGACCGCTATGAGGCCTCATTCAGCAACCTCGGCATCAAGGATGCGGAGATCTCCCCAAGCATTGTTAAAGAATACGAAAAGCTGCTGGTAGGTGGCATTTGGGTTATAGCCACCCTGAGCTACTACCACGAGGAAGGCCAGTCTGGCTCCCCTTTTGGTGTGACGCTGCTCAAACCCATCCAGATGCCAAACATGAACATGCCAGAGTTGTTCGCAGGTCGTGCTGCACTGACAACTGCCCAATGGCGCGAGACACTGATCCGCTCCATTGGCATGGAGCCTTCAACTCTTAATGAATCTGTGCAGTGGCACTTGCTGGCCCGCATGATTCCTTTCGTCGAGAACAACTACAACGTTTGCGAACTGGGCCCTCGTGGTACCGGGAAAAGCCATATTTACAAGGAATGCTCACCGAACAGCATCCTGGTGTCTGGAGGCCAGACTACCGTGGCCAACCTGTTTTACAACATGAGCACCCGGCGCATTGGTCTGGTCGGACTGTGGGATGTGGTGGCCTTCGATGAGGTGGCAGGCATCAACTTTGCGGACAAGGATGGCGTACAGATCATGAAGGACTTCATGGCCTCCGGCTCCTTTGCCCGTGGCCGTGAGCAGATGGAGGCGTCTGCTTCCATGGTCTTTGTTGGCAACATCAACCAGAGCGTGGAATCCCTGGTAAAGACCAGCCATTTGTTAGCGCCCTTCCCTGAGGCAATGATCGACGCCGCGTTCTTCGACCGCTTCCATGCCTATATCCCTGGTTGGGAAATCCCGAAGATGCGGCCGGAGTACTTTACTAACAAGTACGGCCTGATCGTGGACTACCTGGCCGAGTTCTTCCGCGAGATGCGCAAACGTAGTTTCGCTGATGCTATCGACAAGCACTTCAAGCTGGGTAACAACCTAAACCAGCGTGACGTCATTGCTGTCCGTAAAACGGTTTCCGGTCTGCTCAAGCTGCTCTTTCCGCATGACCAGTTCACGAAGGAAGACGTCCGCCAGTGCCTGGAATATGCCCTGCAGGTGCGTCGCCGCGTAAAGGAGCAGCTGAAGAAGATCGGCGGCATGGAGTTCTACGACGTCCATTTCAGCTACATCGACAACGAGACCCTGGAAGAGCGCTTTGTCACCGTCAAGGAACAGGGGGGCGGAGGTCTGATTCCCGAGGGCCCGGGCAAGCCAGGCTTCATCCACACCATCGGGCTCAGCAGCAAGGGCATGCCGGGCGTGTACAGGATCGAACTCCAGGTCACCAAGGGCACCGGGAAGCTCGCCACCTCCGGCCTGTGGAACTCCAGTGCAGCCAAAGAGCAGGTCAAGATTGCCTTTGACTACTTCAAGGCCAATGCGTCCCGCATTAGTGCCTCTGCCAAGGTACTGGACCACGATTTCCATCTGCATGTGGTGGAACTGCAAAACAGTGGCCCCCTCACCCACATGGCGCTACCCAGCCTAGTTGCATTTGCCTCTGGGTTGATGGGCCGCCCTGCACAGGGACAAATGGTGGTATTGGGTGATATGAGCTTGGGTGGCAGTGTTACCCCTGTGGAAAGCATCGCCGAATGCCTTCAGGTGGCATTTGATGCAGGTGGTAAACGGGTGGCCCTACCCATGAGCAGCGCCATGGACATCCCGACAATCCCGGCGGAGCTGTTTACCAAGTTCCAGACGAGCTTCTATGCGGATCCGGTAGATGCAGTTTTTAAGGCTCTTGGGGTTGATTGAATGATCAGGGACTGTCAAACCAACTGTGTAACTTACCGATTTCAGAGCGCCGCCAGCGGCACGCGCTCTTCTCCAAACATCACCTGGAAGCTCTGCAGCGCAGGCTTCCAGTGATGAATCTGCTTCCAGTTCCGTGAGGCTTCGCGTATCGCCAGAAATAGCGATTTCAAGGCCGAGTCGTCATTCGGGAAGATGCGCCGATTACGCGTCAGCTTGCGCATCACCATGTTCAGCGACTCGATGGCATTCGTCGTATAAATCACCTTGCGAATCTCCGGCAGGAACTGGAAAAACGGAATGATGTTGTCCCAGTTGCTGCGCCACAGCCTGACCACCGTCCGATACTTCTCACCCCACTCGGCCTCAAAGGCATCCAGCTCGGCAGCAGCCTCTTCGGCCGTGGCCGACTGATAAATGCGCTTCAAGCCTGCCACCACGCCCTTGCTGTCCTTGGTATTCACATAGCGCAGGCTGGCACGGACCAGATGCACGATGCACAACTGGGTCAGCGCCTTGGGGAATACCGCGTTGACCGCCTCCGGCAAGCCTTTCAGCCCATCCATGCTGGCGATGTAGACATCCTGCACGCCACGATGGCGCAACTCTGTCAGCACGGATAGCCAGAACTTGGCGCCTTCGTTTTCCGCCAGCCACAGGCCCAGCACTTCCTTCTCGCCACGCAGGTTAACGCCCAGCACCACATGCGCCGACTTGTTGATGACCTGCTTGTTTTGCTGCACTTTGACGACGATGCCATCGAGCCAGACGATGGGATAAATCTCCTCCAGCGGACGACTTTGCCAGGCGCGAGCCTCATCCAGCACGGCATCCGTGACCTGCGCGATCAGAGCATGAGAAATGGTGACGCCATACAAATCGACCAGCGCAGACTCGATGTCGCGCGTGGTCATGCCCTTGGCATAGAGCGCCAGAATCTTGTCCTCCATGCCGGCAAGACGCACCTCACGCTTCTTGACCAACTGCGGCTCGAAGCTGCCCTCGCGGTCGCGTGGCGTCTCGATTTGCAGCGTGCCGATGGTGCTTTGCACGGTCTTGCGACTCTTGCCATTGCGGCTATTGGGACGACGCTCGCCACCATCAGCCTTCTCGTGCACGGCATAGCCCAGATGTGCGTCCATCTCGGCCTGCAGACTGCGATTGATCATGTGCTGCAGCATTTGACTGTACAGCGTGCTGAGCTCCTCAGGGGTCTTGTATCCCTTGGTCAGCTCTTCCAACATCTCCGGCGTCAGCGCCATGTAACTGCTCCTCGCGGCAACCGCCGCATCTTGCCAAAAAGCAGTTACACAGTTCAATTTACAGTCTCAATGATCATCAATACAGCTTTTCGGCTACTGCTCACACTCAATGCGACCTCGTTGCTCGTAATTATATTCCTCGTTCAAAAAGGCTTTACCTTAGGTCACTTCCTGTCCGGCATTTCATGGCTTGAATGGACCTGCCTACTGCCTAACTTTGTATCTTATACTCTTTACTTTCTTGCTCCTGTTGCCTCCACTGGCGCCAGCATCGCGCTCAGCTCAAAGCTAGGAAGAGACGAGTTTGTAAAAGGGCAGATGCAAAGCATTGAGCATGCAAACAATAGCTTCCTTCCAAGCTATCTCGGATACTTCTTCGTTGCGCTAAGCATTCAGAACTGGGAAACACTTGGCTTCGTATACGGGGTTCTTTTTGTATTCACATTCCTTTCGCAAGCCCTTTATTTCAACCCACTTTTCCTGATTTTTGGATATGAGTTCTACAACATAACCACCAAGAGTGGCACATCCATTTTCATTATTAGCAAATTCAAATATAAAAATCCGGATGAAGTTTCGATTCCGATTGCTTACAGAATCAACAACTATACTTTTATTGAAAGGGGACATTAATGGATCATGTTCTTGCGAGAATTAAGGGACTTCGAAAATCTCCTTATCGAAAGCTTGTATCGGACCATACGCTATTTGGCGATGTGGCAGTCAATACGGCCGCCTGCGTTCCTTATGACCCTGACCACAACCTTGATGAGGACTCATGGTTTAAGGTTGAAAACTTCAGCGAACAGCCTTACTGCCTTGAGCTTTTGAAGAAGGCTTTCGACTCCAAGGACTATAACGAGCTCACAGGAGATCAGTTCCCGAAGATTTCTTACCTAATAGCCATCCAGGGGGAAAATTTCCACTTTCAGAAGGTAACCCCATCTCTATTCATTAAAAAGAAGATGATTGCATTTGGGGAAGTGGCAAATATCGAGGAGGACGGAAACCGCCTTGTAATTAATTCAACGCCAGACGCAACCTACCTCACTACATCTGACACGCTTGTTTTCCGAAGCTTATCTTCAATAGCCGCGATCTTCGTTGGGATTGATGAACTTTACAAGGAAGCCACTCAGGAGGAAGTAGGAGAATTCCTGGAAGAGTCATTTATAGAGCTGGCAAACGAATACTGTGTCGACAGTGTATCCAAGCCAAATAGAAAGCGAATTGCGCTCGCCATGGCTACTCTCGACGCAATGTCAGAAGATGATCGTACAGGAATGCTTTCTTACATTGAAAGCTACTGCGAAGACAAACTGAAGTATGATGAGGCAAATAAAAAGTTTGAGATCGCTACGGATGAAGACCTTAAGCTTCTTCTCTATGGCATTGAGCAGCGTTTTTATACCACTCCGATTGGCCAGGAAA
>JAUXNL010000156.1 GCA_030684415.1 Moraxellaceae bacterium
GCCGGGGTTTCGGAGTTCCGCGTTGGCGGAAATGGCACAAACATCACATCTGCTAAATTTGGGCGCGTGCGCCTGTATAATGGTCTGAGGACGGGAGGCGGAACGCTTGTGCTTGACATTGACTTTTCCACCTTCGCCAAGCTGGCAACCAGCGGCACGGCATCAACCGGCCAGACCGTCACCATCAACTCCACCGGCAACCGTGGAGCGCGCATCAGTGGGGCGCGGGACTTGGTGAACCTCACGGCGGCGGAACAGGGGATGCTGTTGCCGTGGAGCGGGACGAATTACGGGTGGGTAGACGGAAGCCCAGCGACTTGTTTTTCAACGCCTGACGCGGTTGCGAATCAAATCACCGGAGACATTGAGGTTGTTTGGGCCGGAACGCTGACGAATTGGGCGGCGGGTGGAAGCGACCAAGTGCTTGTTGCCAAAATGGGCGCGGCCGGAAACCGGTCATGGACGTTCTCCATTAACGGTTCGGGCAATGTGTATTTCTTGGCGTCTGTGGATGGAACGGCGCAGTCCGTGGCAACATCGTCTGTGTTGGTTACAACGGTGTTTACGGGCAATGTTCTAGGATGGTTGCGCGCCCGCCGCACCGCAGCGAGCGGAGCGGTTATCATCAGCTATTCGTTAGACGGAGCCTCATGGACGCAGTTGGGAACCTCGCTTTCAACCACTTCCGGCAATCTGTTTAATAGCGCGGCGCAAGTTGAGGTTGGTGCGCGCGGCGGCACGGGGGCCACCGACCGCATGACTGGACGGCCACAATATGCCTCCATTGGCAGCACGATTGGTGGCAGCGCGGCGGCAATCTTCGACCCCTCCTCCTACACCACCGGCACGAACTTCACGGCCAGCACGGGCGAAGTCTGGACACTAAACGGCGGCGCAACCATCGTCACCCGCACCGGCATCTACCAAGACGGCGTAAACGACTTCTTCCAGACCGCTCCGTTCGCGCTGGCGCAGCCTACCACGGTGGGTTGGGCGGGGCAGCAAGTGACGTGGACGGCTAATGACTGCCTTTGGG
>JAUXNL010000157.1 GCA_030684415.1 Moraxellaceae bacterium
CTATTTCGCACGGATATTCCCGCGGATATGGCGCATTCTCTCCCTATGGACGGGAGCCCGACACCCCTCAAGCCGCCCCCGGGCGCCGCCGCCGACTGGACCATCGACCAGGCCTGGGACAGCTATGGCGACCAGGAGCACAAGGTCTGGACGACGCTGTATGAGCGCCAGGTCGACCTGCTCGGTGACCGCGCCTGTGCGCCCTTCCTGCGGGGGCTGGAAGCCCTGGATCTGCATGGGGAGGGCATCCCTGATTTCGACCGGATCAATCACGAGCTGAAGCGCCTGACCGGCTGGCAGGTCGTGGCCGTGCCGGGCCTGGTTCCCGACCCCGTCTTCTTCGAACACCTGGCCAATCGGCGCTTTCCCGCCGGGCGGTTCATCCGCACGCCCGAGCAGCTGGACTATCTGCAGGAACCCGACGTCTTCCATGACGTGTTCGGTCACGTGCCGATGCTCACCGACCCGGTCTTCGCCGACTACATGGCCGCCTACGGCCGCGGCGGCATGCGGGCCCTGAGCAAGGGGCGCCTCGCTCATCTGGCCAGGCTCTACTGGCACACGGTGGAATTTGGCCTGATGCGCACCGATGAGGGCCTGCGCATCTATGGGGCGGGAATCGTCTCGTCACGGGCGGAGTCGATGTTCTGCCTGGATGATCCCTCACCCCACAGGCTGGACTTTGACCTGATCCGGGTCATGCGCACGCCTTACCGGATCGACGACTTCCAGCCGACCTATTTTGTCATCCCATCCCTGGAGGACCTGCTGGCCGCCAGCCTGCAGGATTTCGGCCCTATCTATGCGGAGCTGGACGGCCTGGAGGACATTGCGATCGGCGCGGTGACCCCCGAGGACGGGGTGCTTCACCTGGGTCTCCAGACCTACCACCAGATCTGTAAGGCCGATCAGTAGTCCCTCCGCCAGCGGACCGAGAGGCGACTGTCGCCCTCCCCTGTCAACCGCGAGACGATGGAGAGGTTGCGCCTGACCTGCCATTCGACCTGAGCTGTGGCGCCGCTGCGGCCGCCGCCGATAATCTCCAGATAGACGTCGTC
>JAUXNL010000173.1 GCA_030684415.1 Moraxellaceae bacterium
GGCCAAAGCGGGTGTTCTCGAACATGATTTCCGTGCCGGACTTGTAATCAGGCTTCATACGGTCGGGGAAGCCGTCCGCCATCACCTTGGCCGCATGCACACCGGTGTCGATGCCCACCACGTCCAGCAAGTACGCCGGGCCCATGGGCCAGCCGAACTTTTCCATGACCTTGTCGACCGCCTGGAAATCGGCACCGTCACGCACCAGCATGTCGAAGCCGCCAAAGTACGGGAACAGCACACGGTTCACGAAGAAGCCCGGGCAGTCGTTCACCACGATCGGAGTCTTGCCCATCTTGGTGGCCAGCTTCACCGTAGAGGCTACAGCCGCTTCGGACGACTTCTTGCCACGAATCACTTCAACGAGGGGCATCATGTGCACCGGGTTGAAGAAATGCATGCCGACAAAGTTTTCCGGACGCTTCAGCGATTCGCCGAGGAAGGAAATGGAAATCGTGGAGGTGTTGGAAGCGATGATCGTGTCTTCTTTCACCAGACCTTCGACTTCCGACAGCACCGCCGCCTTGACCTTGGGATTTTCCACCACGGCTTCGATGATGATGTCGACTTCCTTGAAGTCGCCATAGTTCAGCGTGGGGCGGATGCGCGACAGGGTTTCGCCCATCTTGGCCGGGGTCAGACGGCCCTTTTCCACCTGCTTGGACAGCAGCTTGGTGGCCTCATTCATGCCAAGGTCCAGCGCCTTGGAGGCGATGTCCTTCATGATGATGTTGGTGCCCTTGCTAGCGGCCTGGTAGGCGATGCCGCCTCCCATGATGCCGGCGCCGAGCACAGCGGCCTGGTTGATCTCCTTGGTGCTGCCCTTTTCATGCTTCTTGGCCGCCTTCTTCACGGCCTGGTCAGCGAGGAAGAGACCGACCAGCGCGTTGGCCTGCGGTGTCACCGCCGCCTTGGCAAAGTACTGAGCTTCAATCGCGATAGCGTCATCACGCTTGGAATTGGCCTGGGCCTGCATGTTCTGGATGGCCAGCTTGGGCGCCGGGTAATTCGGGCCTGCCTGGCCGGCAATCATGGCGGTGGCCGTATTGAAGGCCATCATCTGTTCCATGTTGTTCAGCTTGACCGGCACCAGCTTTTCTTCACGCTTGGCCTTCCAGTCGAGCTTGCCGGCAATCGCCTGCTTCACGATGGCCACAGCGGCATCCTTGAGCAGTTCAGGCGCCACCACAGCATCCACAGCACCGTCTTTCAGTGCCACTTCCGGGCGCTTTTCAGCGCCGGCCGCAATCCACTCGGCCGCATTGTCGATACCAATCACACGCGGCAAGCGGATGGTGCCGCCAAAGCCCGGCATGATGCCCAGCTTGGTTTCCGGCAGACCGACCTTGGCCGCCGTGGACATCACACGGTAATCGCAGGCCAGGCACATTTCGAAGCCGCCACCCAGCGCAAAGCCGTTGATGGCAACGGCTGTCGGCACTGGCAAGTCTTCAAACGCGGCAAACACCTTGTTGGCACCGACCACCCACTGGGCAATCTGGGCTTCACCGCCGCCAAAAAGATCGCCGAACTCGGTGATGTCGGCACCGACGATGAACACGCCCTTGCCGGAGGTAACAACCAGACCTTTCACGCTCTGGTCAGCCTTGACGGCATCGGTGGCCGCGGCCAGCTCTTCGAGCGTGGCGCGGTCAAACTTGTTCACCGATTCGTTGGCGAGATCGAATTTCAGTTCAGCGATGCCATCGCCAAGCAACGAGACGCTGATAGCAGATCCCGAATAAATCATTGTGTGATCTCCGTTATGGACAGGTACGAGGCAGCCAGCAGGGATATCCCCGGTCAGCGGGAAGCTGGTTGCCACGGCGCACTGTGGGAACCCGGACTGACAGGACTTGCCGAGGCAAGCAAGCGTCCGGGCGGGCGCACAGGGTGCCCAAGTTTATGCATCCGGGCGGCGTTTGTTAACGGAATCTGTGACCGTCAGGCCACGATGTCAGTGAAGGCTGGCAGCGCCCGCCCCGGGTTCCCCCAAAAGACCGATGCAAGAAGCAAGCTCGCACTAGAAATGAGGGTGGTTCCGTGGCTTTTTACGTTGTCCCTTGCTGACACGCCCGCAGCGTGCGGATGCCTTGGCCGGGGGTGCTGATGTGTGGGGGCTTCGACAGCAGAGTGATGGAGAAGCCATAGGAGTCAGGCCATCCGTGGCCTTGCTGCAAAAAAATAGTGATGCAAATCGGACGACATTCAAACCGCTCGTTCGGGGAGCCGCGGGATAACCCCGTTCGCCCTGGGCGCTTCGGGCCCCTCGAGAAAGCCGTATTGATGGGCAGGCACATCAAGGCAAGGGCTTCGTCGCACATGGCCCGAACCGCTTCGGGCCATACGGAAGCGGCTTAGCGGTTATCCACCTTGATGTCGATAAACGGCATGGCGCCACCAGTGACCTGTGGCAGACGGCCATCCCATTTGTCGATGGCTTTTTGCTGCATTTCGATCTGGCGCAGACGAATCAGATTGTCGGTGACAATTTCCTTTTGCAGACGCAGGGCTTCCGCCTCGGCACGGGCGCTGCTGATTTTCTGCTCGGCCTCGATGCGGATACGTTCAAGATCGCGCTCGGCTTTCAGCTTGAGCTGCTCGGCGGTGGTCTTGGACTCGATGGCTACATTGAACTCGCGCGAGAACGAGAAATTGACGATGGAAAATTCGTCGACGATGACGCCGTTTTTGGCCAAACGCTCACGCAGCAGGTTACGAATCTTGTCGCGCACCTCCTGGCGACGGGAAATCAGTTCCTCGGCGGTATATTGCGCGGTGGCCGCTTTCACCGACTCCTGCACAGCAGGCAGGATGATGCGATCGCCCACGGCAATCAGTGTCCCCACCGTCTGATAGGTCTCCGCCACCCGGGCAGGGTCCAGATGATAGTTGAGCGCGACATTGGTCGTGACATGCTGCAAATCCTTGGAGGCGGCATCCCCCTGCCCCTCTCCCTTTTGCACACGCACATCCATGATGACCACGCGCTGCATGATGGGAATACGCAGATGCAGGCCTTCGCCCAGGATTTCTTTTTGTACGGCGCCGAAATTCATCACCACGCCACGCTCACCGGCGCCGATGACGACAAAAGGATTGAATATCCAGAGAAAAACCAGAATGGCCAGAACAACGCCGGCCAGGCGGGCAAGGTGATTGGGCATATGCGCTCCCTCGTCAAAAATCCGGCACCACGCCGGGAGGGCCCGACTATTTCACAGACTCCAGCTCCTGCGCCAGTTCCCCCAGTGTGTCCACCATGCTGTGTGCATGGCGGTTGACGGTAAAAGGAACCGTCTTGTCGTTGTAATTGGCGAGCGAGCTACTGATGAAGCGGAAGCGCGTTTGCACGCTATCGAGCTTTTTGCGTTGCGCATCATTGATTTTCTTCGACGCCCGCAACGCCACCAAGCCTTTGCCAAAGCGGCTGGCCAGCTCATCAATGGTGGGCTCGGCGCTGTCATCGCGCGGGTAAATCTGGGTGGTGCGCTCGATATAGCGCTGGTTCGCGTACTCCATCACCAGTGCCAGCTCGCGAGCCTGCCGCGACTCCGGCGAAATTTTTGCCCCACCTGTGCCTTGCAGTTCAGCAGCCGCGCCGGTCAGCCCGGCCACCAGAGCAATCTGGTGTTGCACCATTTCTGCCACCACGGCATTTTCGGGAACCCCCTTGGCGGCAATGGTGTCCAGCGAGCTGGTCAACGCTCTGGAGAGTTTTTGCTGTTCGGTATTGAGCTCGCCATTGAGACGGCCCAAGCCCAGCTTACCCAGTGCGTCCGTCACCGAAGACAGACAGCCACTGGCGGCTTGCCGCGACTTCAGCAAGCTGGAAAGCAGGCCGCGATCTTTGGGGTCGCTGGCGTGGAGGTGGTAGTCCGTGAGCATTTCATGCTGCCGCAGCGCGCATTTGTAGGTGTCATGCCATGCGGCGGCAGGCGTGGCCTCGGCCAGCACAACATTGCTGGCCACCATTGCCATGACGGCGAAGAAAGTTCCGCGAACAAACGCCATTCGTGCCTCCTTGAGGCCCCGCCATTGCGGCAGGTTTTTCTGGTTATAGGCACCACTCAGTGTAGAAGCATTTTGGAAGATGGCCGGCTGGTGGTCACAAAAAGCGTCACTTCGTCGCCTTGTCGGCCGGCAACACAGCCCGGACAATGCGTCCATATCGCCAAGGCCCTGCCCATGACCCTTTATTTGCTGCCCCCTTGCCCACTGCCCGCCTTCTCTCTGCGCTCCGTGCTGGTGTTGCTTTGCCTGCTTGTCTGTTGGCCCGCTTCCGCCAATCTGAAGAAGTTCGGCACCGACTCTTCGGGTGGGTTTCTGCCCGTGGAGGAAGCCTTCCAGTTGGTGAGCGCCCAAGAGCCCGAAGGGTTGCTGCTCGATTTCCGGGTGACGCCCGGGCACTACCTTTACAAGACCCGCTTCCGCTTTGACCCGGTGGGCGATGGCCTGGTCGTGGGTGAGCCGGTCTTCTCACAAGAAGGCGAATGGAAGGACGATCCTGCTTTCGGCCGCGTCCAGGTGTTCAACGAAGATGTCTCCATTCGCCTGCCCTTGCAGGGCAAGGGCTCGTTGACGCTGGTCTGGCAGGGCTGCGCAGAAGCCGGCCTCTGCTACCCGCCGCAAACGGTACTGCTTGGTTTTGGGGAGGCGGCCAGCCCGCCCGCCCGTAGCGAAGCACCAGCCGCCGCCTCTACTCCAGCCACGAACTCAGCCAGTACACCAGCCACTGACACTGCAACAGGCAACGAGACGGGACGCACCAGCCTGTGGCTGATGCTGGGCGCCGGACTGCTGCTGGCGTTTACGCCTTGCGTGCTGCCCATGCTGCCGATTCTGGCCGGCATCATTGCCCGTCAGCACACCCGCTCCACCGCACGCGGGCTGGCGCTGGCGAGTGCCTATGTGCTCGGTGTCGCCAGCACCTATGCCCTGACCGGCTTTCTGGTCGGCCTGCTGGGCGCGCAGGCCAACCTGCCGCTGTGGTTCCAGCATCCGGTCGTCACCAGCGTCTTTGCCCTTTTCTTTGTGCTGCTGGCGCTCAGCCTGTTGGGACTGTTCGAGCTCCGCCTGCCACAGGCCCTGCATAACCGCCTGGATGACGTCAGCCGCCGCCACAAAGGTGGTGCGCTGGTCGGAAGCTGGCTGATGGGCGTGTTCTCCGCGCTAGTGGTTTCGCCCTGTGTGACGGCACCACTGGCCGGCGTGTTACTGCATGTCGCCAGCACAGGAGATGCGCTTTACGGCGCGCGCTCACTGTTCGTGCTGGCGCTCGGCATGGGGCTGCCGCTGCTGGTGTTGGGCGCTACCGAAGGCCGGCTGCTGCCCAAGGCCGGCCAGTGGATGCATGAGGTCAAAACCCTGTTCGGGCTGGGCTTGCTGGTGGTCGCGGCCGAATTACTCTCACGCGTCGTGCCGGCGCAGCTTGCGCTGCTGCTTTACGCCTTCTGTGCGGCGGCTACCGGCTTGTGGCTGTGGCGCCTGGGTGAAGGCCGCGACACGCTCGGTTTGCTGGTGCGCGGGCTGGCCGTGGTGGCCCTGTTGTATGCCGGGAGCCTGGTCGTTGGCGCCGCCAGCGGTAATGACGACCCCTTGCGGCCGCTCTCGTCTGTGTCCTCCAGCACTGGCACCAGCACGGCAACACCGTTCATACTCGTCAAGAACAGTGCCGACCTTGACCGCGAAATCGCGGCGGCTGGCGCACGCGGCCAGACCGTCATGCTCGATTTTTATGCCGACTGGTGCGTGAGCTGCAAAGTCATGGAGCGACGCGTCTTCCGTGACCCCGCCATTGCGGCACGACTGGGCAAGCTGCATCTCCTACAAGCGGACATCACCGCCAACAATCTGGATGATCGCGGGCTGCTGCAGCGCTTCACGCTATTCGGACCGCCCGCCATCCTGTTCTTCGGGCCGGACGGACGTGAAATCAGCGCCGCACGGCTGGTGGGCGAAAAAGACGCCGCGGGTTTCATGGCGCATCTGGAGGCCCATGGACTGTGACCGACACCCTGCCTCTGTCTGAGCGCCACCGTCAGATGGCTGAGCTGCTGATTGCGCTGGAAAAGGAAATGCAGCGCCAGCAACTCTGGTCTGCCGCGCCGCCCTCCCCCGAGGCCATGGCGTCGGTCATGCCCTTCATGTACGACACACTGGCATTCCACCAGTGGCTGCAATGGGTTTTCATTCCGCGCACACGCGCCTTGATGGAAGCGGGCCGTACATTGCCGGGCAATTGCCACATCCACCCTCTTGCCGAGCATGAATTAGCGCGCCAGCCAATGGCGTCCAGCGCGGCACTGCTGGAGGTGATTCTGCGCATCGATACCGTGATGAACTTGCCGTAAGCCGCACATCACACTCGCCATACACCTGCACACAAAACAAGAAAGGCGGCCATTGGGCCGCCTTTCTTGTTTTGTGTGCACAACGTCAGTTGCAGCACATTCCCACCATTAACAGCTGGCTGAAAAATGCACATCCCGGGCTTTTCAGCCAGCCGTTAACTAATCGCGCGTCTTCCAAGCGCACATCTTTATCACCACGCGTCGCCTAACCAGACAGAGCCCAACCGCGCGGTGCCGACTCAACGCCGACGACGCGCCTGCTTGGCCGGCGCCGTTTCCGGCTGACGTGGTTTGGGGCGCTCTTCTTCATCATCGTCATCATCACGCTTTTCAGCCTGACGCCAGACTTCCATGCGCGCGGCAACCTTGCCGAAAACAGAGGCCTCGGGAAACGCGCCATCTTTGCCCAGCTTGCCGGCAGGCAGACCCAGCAACAACTCGATCGCCTCTTCGACACGCGCTACGGCATAAATCACGAAAGTTTTTGCTTTGACCGCCGCCAACACATCTTCGCGCAGCATCAAGTGCCGCACGTTCTGCACCGGAATGATCACTGCCTGCGGCCCTTTGAAGCCCTTGAGCTGGCAGGCCGCGTAAAAGCCTTCGATTTTTTCGTTCACGCCGCCAATCGGCTGCACTTCACCAAACTGGTTCATGGAACCGGTAATCGCGATGTGCTGGCGCACCGGCAACTTGGCAATCGCCGACAGCAAGCCACAGAGCTCGCCCAGCGAGGCGCTGTCGCCATCCACACCGCCATAAGACTGCTCAAAGGCAATATTGGCAGCAAAGCGCAAGGCATGTTCAGCACCAAAAACAGACTTGAGATAACTCGACAGGATCAGCACGCCCTTGGAGTGAATGGCGCCGCCGAGATCCACGTCACGCTCGATGTCGGTGATATCGCCATGACCGTAATGCGCTGTCACGGAAATACGCGACGGCATGCCGAATTCGGCATCGGCATACTGCACCACTGTCAGGCCGTTGACCTGACCGATCATTTCACCTTCGCCGGTAAACAGTTGCGTGCCCTTGGCAATTTCTTCCATATAGAGCTTGCGCAGCCGCTCATGGCGACGCTCCTGCCCCTCCAGCGCCTGCTGGATGTGCGTGTTGCGGATGACGCGGGCGCCATCGAGGCCCGCCCAGTAATTGGCCTCGCGCAAAAGATCGCCCACGCTGGCGGCATGCAGTGAGAGCTTTTCCTGATCTTCGGCCTCGCGTGCAGACTCCTCCACCAGCCGCATGACCGCGCCCCGGTCCAGCGGCGCCAGGCTTTCTTTCTGCACAAAGTCAGCGAGGAAGTGCGCGTACTTGCGCTCGTTTTCACGTGTGCGCGGCATGCTGTTTTCGAAGTCGGCGCGCATTTTGAAAAACTCGCCCAACTCCGGATCAAACTGCTGCAGCAGATAGAACGTTTCCCGATCCCCCAGCAGCACTACCTTCACCTTGAAGGGAATACCGTCCGGCTCCAGCGAAATGGTGCCTGTCAGCGTCAGCATCTGCTCCAGCGATGACAGCTTCAGCGATTTCGAACGCAGCGCGCGCTTGAGCCCCTGCCAGGCATAGGGCTGCTCCAGCACCTGCTCGGCCTCCAGCAACAGATAGCCACCGTTCGCCCGATGCAGCGCGCCCGCACGAATCAAGGTGAAGTCGGTCGCCACAGTACCCATATAGGTCACCTGCTCGACATGGCCCATCAGGTTGTAGTGCGTCGGCAAATCCTCGAAGACCACCGGTGCGCCAGCCTCAGGATTGTTGCTCACCACCACGTTCACCTGATAGCGCGAAGGCGCGGCATTCGGGTTTTCCGTGCTGACCGTGGCCACCACATCCTGCTGCGCTTCCTGCGTATTCAGGATCAGTTCGACATTTTCGATAACGTCTTTTTCGTAAGCCCGCAGATAGTCGAGGAATTTGGGATGAGCCTTGTACTGGCTGCGGATTTTTTCCAGATGCGAGGCAATCGCGCGTGATGACACTTCGTCATTGAGCTGACGCAGCTTGTCACGGTTCTGCTCTTCCGCCTGATTCAGGCCACGCGCCACTTTGCGCAAGCGCGTTTCCATGTCGGCCATGACCCGCTTGAGGCGTTCCTGCTCTTTCTTGGCCAGCGTGTTGAAGGCCTCGACACTCATGACCTCGCCCTGCTCGTTCATGGGCGAAAAGCCATAGCCACCGGGCGTGCGCAATACCAGCTTCACGCCTTTTTTCTCGCCCTCTTGCGCGAGGCTCGACAATGCATCCTGCTGCGCACGCGAAAGCTCACCCTTGAGGCTTTCCATGCGTTCGAAATACTGCTCGCTATCAAACGCGGCAATCACCGCCATGGAAATGTCGCGCCAGAGCTTGCCCATGTCGCGCTTCACTTCAATGCCGGTGCCCGCCGGAAACTCCAGCGCCACCGGATAACGAGGCTCGGCAAAGTTGTTGACATAGCACCAGTCGGACGGTGCCGGGGCACGCTTCGCCACGTCGGCCAGATAGCGCTTGATCATCGTGCGCTTGCCCAGACCGCTCGCTCCTACGGCGAAGATGTTGTAGCCGTCATGCGGCAGGGCCACAGCCATACCAACGGCTTCCTTGGCCCGTTCCTGACCCAGAAAATCATTGAAAGGCGCGCACTCTTTTGTCGTGCGGAAACTGAAATCAGCGGCCTTGCAGGCCTTGTAAAGCTGGCCGAGTGCCAGCGGTTTTGCGATTGCCATCGTGCAACGTTCCTGATGAGTCAAAGTCACGCGCGGCCGTCGGGCGGCAGCGCGTACGTTCCAGTGGCATGAGCAACCACGTCGGGGCTGCCTTCTGAGTAAATCTTTACGTCCATCACTACGGTGCGCCGGCCCATTTTCAGTATCTCGGCACGCGCCAGCAGGTCGGCCGGCATGGGCCGGCGCATGAAGTTTATGTTGAGATTCTGGGTCAGGGCCATTTCCACCCGCCCGAGCCGCGACAGCACGGCGGCGTACATGGCCGAATCTGCCAGCGCCATCATCGTCGGCCCGGACAGGCTCCCTCCCGGACGCAACTGACCGGCATCGTAGACATTACGGCACAGCACGCCATCCGGCGTTACCGCTTCTACCCGGAAACCGGTGCCGGCCGCGCCGGGCACGCCCTGCCGGATGAGGGCGGTGATGTCTTCTGGGCTGAAGGTCATGGAGGGAACATTCCAGAGGGGGGTGATGGGCGGGGAGTCGTGCCGGACCCAAGAAGTACGGGGCCGCCGCGAGTGTACCCGAGCCGGGCCGGACAGGCACAGCCAGCTCCTTCCCACCCATGGCTTGCCGGGTAGCGCTTCCCTTACAATCCGCGGCCTTCCATTCAACAAACTTCCCAGGAACACCCATGCGCGTCAGCCGCCTCATGCTCGCCACCCTGCGCGAAACGCCCGCCGATGCGGAAGTCATTTCCCACCAGCTCATGCTGCGGGCCGGGATGATCCGCAAGCTCGCCAGCGGCCTCTATAACTGGCTGCCGCTAGGGCACCGCGTGCTGAAGAAGGTCGAAAACATCGTGCGCGAGGAAATGAACCGTGCCGGCGCACTGGAAGTCCTGATGCCGGTGACGCAACCGGCCGAGCTCTGGGAAGAATCCGGCCGCTATGTGCAGTACGGCCCTGAACTGCTGCGTTTCCGTGACCGCCACGACCGTCCGTTTGTGCTCGGCCCCACGCATGAAGAGGTCATTACCGACCTAGCCCGCAACGAACTGCACAGCTACAAGCAGTTGCCGGTCAACCTCTACCAGATCCAGACCAAGTTCCGTGACGAAATCCGCCCACGTTTCGGCGTCATGCGTTCACGCGAATTCATCATGAAAGATGCGTATTCCTTCCACCCCGACCAGGCCTCGCTGCAAGAAACCTATGACGTGATGTACGCGACCTACTGTCGCATCTTCACGCGCCTCGGGCTGGACTTCCGGCCCGTGCAGGCTGACACCGGCTCCATCGGCGGCACCGGCTCGCACGAGTTCCATGTGCTGGCGGGTTCGGGAGAAGACGACATCGCCTTCTCCAATGGCTCCGACTACGCCGCCAATATCGAGATGGCCGAAGCACTGGCGCCCGCCGCACCGCGCGCAAACCCCACCGCCGCCATGCACGACGTCAGCACGCCCACGCAAACCGCCTGTGCCGATGTGGCCGCCCTGCTCGGCATTACGATCACAAGCACGGTGAAAGCCGTGGCCGTCG
>JAUXNL010000179.1 GCA_030684415.1 Moraxellaceae bacterium
CGCATTTTTGGGCGCGCGAAATTGCGGCTCTGGGGCACACGGTGAAGATGATGCCGCCAGCTTACGTCAAGCCATACGTCAAACGGGGCAAGACTGACGCCGCCGACGCGGAAGCGATCTGCGAGGCTGTGACGCGGCCGACTATGCGGTTCGTGCCGGTCAAAACAATCGAGCAGCAGTCTGTCCTTATGCTGCACAAGACACGCGATCTGCTAATCAAGCAGCGGACCATGTTGATCAACGCCTTGCGCAGCCACTTGGCCGAGCTCGGGGTTGTATCAGCCCAGGGTCCTGCCGGTCTGCAATCCGCAATCGCCACGCTGCACGAGATGCAGCACAAATGGCCGGACCTGGCTTGCGCCGCTCTACATGGGATTGTCGACCAACTGCGCGATCTTCGATTGCAAATCGAGAAGCTCGAAACCCGCATCCATGCCTGGCACCGCAACGACGAAACGAGCTGCCGCCTTGCCAAGATTCCCGGCATCGGTCCTATCACGGCGAGCGCCATCGTGGCAGCCGTGCCGGACGCATCCATCTTTCGATCCGCCCGGCAGTTCGCTGCCTGGCTGGGTCTGACCCCGAAGGCGCACAGCAGTGGCGGCAAAGCGAAGCTTGGCGGGATAAGCAAGCAGGGCGACGGGTATATCCGCCGCCTCCTTGTGGTGGGGGCAACCTCGGTCATCCGGGTTGCGCGGAAGGGAACCGCAAGCAAGCTCTGGGCAACCAAGCTGCTTGAGAACAAGCCAGCCCGGGTTGTCTCCGTAGCCCTGGCGAACAAGACCGCTCGCATCGTCTGGGCGATGCTGGTGCGCAAACAGGATTACGCAGGCCCGGCGCCAGTCGCGACTGCGTAGGCGGCTCGGCCTCGAGCGCACTCAGCTCGGGGTCGAGGCCAAGGGTGATGAGATATGATGACAAACCGGTCAGCCCGGGGATGGGGACAACCTGCCGTCCGTCAAGCGCCTCAGAGCGCGACACGTTGATTTGGGACCCGATCCGCGGACTTCATCAAGGCCAGCGGACATGCGCCGCACAAACAGGCCGGACACATGGAAGCACCCGACCAGTTGTCATCCACTCAAATTGCTCTTGCGCCAAAGGGGCCGTCCACACATGACGGACACGACCCGGTCCCGCCCGATGAACAGTTTCTCCGCCACCTCCCCCACCGTCGTCTTGTCCATGCGGGCGACGGCTTCGGCGATCATTCCTTCCCATTCGTCGGTGATGAACCGGCCTTCCTGCTCGCGCTCGATATGGTCGCGCTCGAAATCGCTATCCGGCCACCATGCCGTGCCGCCCCGGAACAGGTGGACGGCCTCGCCGAACAGTTGGTTCCGGTCATGCGCAAGCGCGTCGGTATCGCAAGCGGTCACCGTCACAGGCCAGAACCGGCGGTTGCCGGTGCC